>JAGSHP010000020.1 GCA_029855925.1 Candidatus Thorarchaeota archaeon
GGATATGGGCATGTTTTCTCAGCAGAGACCCACCTGCTGATGGCGGTCTTGTTCTCATCGTCGATACGAAGAATGAATGTTGCTTCTGAGGACGGTGCCATGTCCAGGACTGAATAGTCGAAGGTCTTCACTCTCCTGCACATGGATGGAGTACATTCTATTCGCGTCATTCTTGCAGTGATGTGCAGTGCCCTATTCATGCTCCTGCCTTCGACCAACTCTCCTCTGGAGTTCCGTTCTTAGGCGTCTTGCATCATCCCGAATGACTATCTCATATTCGGAGAGGGGGTCAAAGCCCCTCTCTTGGGTCACCCCCAACTTCTGTTGCACGACTTCCAACAGTTCCTGGTCTATCTCATAGCCTACACACTCTCGTCCCAACTCGACTGCAACCTTCAGGGTGGTTCCAGATCCCATGAAGGGATCCAAGACAGTCTCACCCTTGTAGGAGAAGAGTCGTATCAATCGATTGGGAATCTCCTCGGGAAATGCGGCAATTCCCTTTTCCAGTCTATTACCGACAGGTAGCACGTTCGTTATGTTCCATACGTTCAGATACCATTTCTCTCTCTGGGTCTGCTCCAAGTCAATCTTCGACTCTTCTTTCATCTCTTTTGACACGCTCTTGTAGTCAAAGTCGCCGTTCTGGAAGACCAAGATGGACTCCTGAATGTTGTCAGGGTAGTAGTACATCGGGTAAGGGTGCTGGATCAGTACCCCGCTCCTCCGACTCGTGCGAATGTATCCCTCCGGTTTCACCCAGGTGATCCGGTCGCGGTACTTGAATCCCAGTTCTATAAATATTTTTATCAGGTCTGCAACTATGGGATATCTTCGTCCGTCGACGAGCATGTCATCACAGACATAGGCGACGATCCGCCCCTTGGCAAGCACCCGCTTCAGTTCCTGGGCGACCTCGCGCATCAGTTCCAAGAAGGACTCATAACTCTCGAAGAGGTCGGGATAGTCAAAGGGGGCGTTGAAGTAAGGTGGACTCGTGACCACCAGATGTACGCTATCATCCTCTAGTTCTTTCATGTCCCTAGAGCTACCAAATATGATCTTGTGAACCATGGACACTCAACTCAAACGGTACAGCCTTGATACTCTACGCGCTTCTTCATTCCCCTAGTCACTTCCATCATTATGCAACATTTAAGCCTGCCTCGACAGTACTGCACCAAGGTCCCGAGTCACTCAGAGCAGGAGGGAGCCGGTAACAGAAGCGAGGAAACATGTGACACACACAGCCACATAGGTTTCTACAATGTCCAGGGCGACCTCATGCTCGAACGCGAAGACGCTTCGAGTGCAGCCAGTCCGTAAGCACAGCCGGTAGAGATGCGTACCAATCGGTTTCATGAAAAGAAACGTAGCCGATCCGGATCCTCATAGCCACAGAATAGAGTTAAAATACGGGGAATATGTCTAATTATAATGGTTGGTGACAAGGTTTGATTCAAATCATCCCAATAGTGCCAATTGGTGATATCAGCAAGGAAGGTCACCCATTTTCTCCCAAACATCCTGAAGATCTCTTCAAAGGCAATATTGGAAAGAATATCAAGCAAATGGTAGTAGAGCTGATGAAACAGAGTCTAAAGGAATCTCTGGTGGACATGGAAATTGCCATTGAACGGTCATTTGAAGCATTTAGAATGATGGACTCGTTCTTCGACCATGTACAGCGACAAAAGACGCAAACACTACTGGAACAAAAATATGGGCCAGTGCTATCGTCCAACTTTGGTCTGGCAGCCAACACTTTGATTGCCTTCTTTCATCGTCTGGAGGAAATGATGAGTAGTAGTGAATTAGCAAAGAACGCATTCGATACAGAGCAGATCACACAGGCATTAGAGAGCCCGGTGTTTACAAAGTATGCACAGGACTCCGAAATGCCATACCCCTCTGAGCTGGAACTCAATTCTCACTCCGCCATAGAAGGAATAATCCGGTCGGTCCTATTCGTTTGCAACATTGCCTCATTCTCGACATTGGTCTTCTTGGCTGCGGGTCTTGTTCACTCAAAGGAAGAACTGTCTACTAATCAAATCTCTCAAATGGAACAGCTCTTGCGGGATTGGACGCTGGACTTCCTCATTCAGGTCAGTGAATCATTGCATTCCGAACTTGATGTCAGAGGACCACTCAACATCTCTATCCCATTTCACGAGGATGATGCCGAATTGGCTGAGATGGGACTAGGGGACTACTTGGAACGTCTGGAGTGATTCTTGTCCCATGCCATCAGCTCATCCCAAGCTGGGAGAGATAATCTACTTTGATCTCGACCCGACGAAGGGGCATGAAACCAACAAGATCCGGCCATGCCTGATTGTTGCAACTCCATCAACACACCTTACTGCAAAAGCACCCACTGGAATTGTTGTGATCGTACCCCTAACTTCATCTCACAAGAACTTCTGGACAGAGATTCTGGTCCGGAAGCGGGGCAAAATGAAGAATGACTCGTATGCCCTTTGTCACCAGATAAGGG
>JAGSHP010000393.1 GCA_029855925.1 Candidatus Thorarchaeota archaeon
CTACGAAATGAATTACTTGGATGACTGGGTTCTGGGAGTTGATGTTTCGGCTGATGGAATGCGTCTCGTTGCTTCCAATGAAGATCAAATCTGCACCTTCAGTCGTTCAAGCAACGAAACCCTCTGGACCTACTCCGGGCAAGGCTTGGAACGTGCCATTATCTCCTATGACGGCTCAACGATTGCCTGTGGTAGTTCCTCAGCGGTCCAACTCAACAATCTCTTTGTCTTCGACTTCTCTTCAAATCAAACTCTTTGGACATTCAACACAACTGACCAAGTCGTTGAACTGGACTTCACAAGGGATGGTTCTCATCTCGTTGCAGGAAGTTACAATAGTCACTTCTATGTCTTCAGCAGGACCAGTAATCAATCCCTGCTAGACTATGAACTGCCCGGGTATGTTTTCGGCGTTGGGACAACACTGAACGGGACGCAATTTGTATGTGGTGCTGCAAACAAGGCTGTCTATTTTGAGTTGACGCAGCCCCAAGTGACGCTAGCATCTACGTCCCGCACATTCTATAACTCACGAGAAACCATTATCGTTAATGCCCAAGTTGCACGGGGAACATTGCCAATCTTTGGGGCTTACGTTAACTATACGAATAACAATGATCAGTGTCACGTTGTTGAGATGGACAATCTGACGATCCTATCTGACTCTCTCGTTGGTTTTTCTGTTTCTATTGGTCCCTTCGACGAAGGAAATGTGGCCTATCATGTCTGGAGCAATGACACCTTTGCACTTGACGCAATGAGTGCCATTCAGACCTTCAATATAGATGGTACTCCTCCAGAATCACACTTGGTGTATCAGACTCCAACCAGTCCCAACTCAACGCAATCTGTTGATGTGATTGCCAATATCACTGATGCGATGAGTGGTGCAGGTCGTGTTCTCTTGAATTATTCAATAAATAATGGAACAACTTGGACCACGGTGGAAATGTCAGTTGACACCCACGGAATATACACCGGAACCATACCTTCTCAAGAAAACGGCACATCAGTGTTATATCATCTCATTGCCTTTGACATGGTCAATAATTGTATAATTGTTGACGATGATGGCGGGAATTTCGAGTACGTAGTTCTAGACCCCGCTACTACCTCTACCGCAACAACAACAACCCCAGCAACCACCACCACAACGACGAACAACACAGCACAGTCCCCCCTTGAAAGTCCACTTCTGTTACCTATGATTCTCGGTCTTGCAATTGGCCTGTCCATTGTGACCGTACTGGTTGTTCGCCATCTCCTTCTGTCAAGATTTGTGACAAAGGCCGACTCGCCCGAGGTCGATGCACCCGCGACGGAGGCCTTGCAATGAAATTCCGGCACTGGCTCACAAGTCCGTTTGGATTAAACCACAACACAAACTACAGAACGGAGCTTGAATAAGAATGCGACGACGAATTCTAATTGCAATTTTTCTTATTATTGCTGTTTTGCTGATTAGCAGTGGCAGCGTGAGTAAAGTAAGAGCAGAACCTATCCTTGATCCAGGTGGCGGCGGAGACGGTGGCGATTCAGGCACCACTGATAACGTCATATCCAACCCCCGCTTCGAATCCGGAACGAGCAACTGGGACAAGAAAGACGGTTTTTTTGGTACACTAACCACATCAACTAGCACAGTCTATGAAGGTTCGAAGTCTCTGAAAATCCAAGATGCAATTGCCATAGGAGGTTTCGTTTCCCCGACAGCTTATCAGACAGTGTACTCTGTCATTAATGCAAATACACGCTTTGGGGCTGCAATCTATCTTCATTCCGATGCGGACAGACGTCTCGCCGCAGTCATGCTCCATGTTGCTCCTGATGATTACTATCTGGTGTATTGGGTGAGTGACAATTGGGAAATGGTGGATAATTCGGGTGTTCAATACACTTGGAAGCTCTCTGGCGAGCTAGACGAGTGGATTCATTTCTATACAAATGTGTATTCAGATATCACCTCCAAAGGGCTGGACCCCTCTGGGCAGCACATAGATGAGGTCTGGGTCCAGGCTCGAACCTCGAGTTGGTGGTGGCAAAAGTGCGATGCGTATTTTGACCAGATGTATCTCGGAAGCACACCTCCGTTTCTCACAATTGCGAGCCCTGCGGATAATGATTGGGTACATGGTACAGTGACATTCAGTGGAACTGCAGCAGACAACCGTGGTGAGGGGTACAGAGACACACACTACCTTCTCGACCCCAGCTTTCTCCAGCTAGCCTTTCCATCATCGTTCTGGAAGAGTGTCGTTGGAACCACGCTATGGTCGACATCCCTTGACACAACTGAATTGGACGAGGGTGACCATGAGATCTACTTCTATGCTCGTGACAATACCGGAAGCAGGACGCGGAAGTCCATTACATTTCGAGTCGACAATACAAATCCCACTGTTTCAATCAGTACCCCGTCTGCCAACTCATGGTATTCAGGTAGCATTACAGTATCAGGAACTGCCGCTGATGGGCTGAGCGGAGTGAACCGTGTCAAATGTAAGATCGGGTCGACGAACTGGGTGGCGGCTGATGGAACAACTTCTTGGTCCTGCACCCTCGACACAACTAAGGTATCAGATGGTCTTCAAACAATCTCTGTTGCAGTATACGACAATGCGGGCAATCTCAAGCTGAAGACCATGTCGATTTATGTCGACAATACAGCACCCACGCTTGGTACACCCACGCTGAGTCCAACTTACGGCTCTTCAGGTGCAACCTTTACTGTAAGCATCCCCATCACAGAAAAGGGGTCTGGGGTGTCAATCGCCACAGCGATTATGACTGGTCCTAGTGGCGAGGACTTCGAGGTTCCACTTGATGCATTGGTTTCTTCAAGTTCATCGCCAATCACGTTTACTGGCACATTCTCTCCAAGTGGGGCCGACGCAGAGGGGACCTACA
>JAGSHP010000155.1 GCA_029855925.1 Candidatus Thorarchaeota archaeon
CCATCAACAGACGAAATCACCCTGCTTCAACAGGATGGTTCCTTCACTAAGGAGGAGCTCTTGGAGGCCATGCAGATGGGTGTGAATGCCTGTAAATACATTCACGAGCTCCAGAAGGAGGCACTGAAGCGTGCTTACCAGAGTCGAACCCCCGAAGTGGATGAAGAGGACGAGGACGACGTTGGAGACTACGAGGATGATCTGGAGACCGACCTTGGCGAGTCTGAGTTACCGGAGGATGAAGCATAATGGGAGATTTTAGTGCAGAAACGATTAGTCATATCGACAGGAAGTACATCCAAGAGCTTCTGGAGAAGGGCGACCGCATCGATGGACGCGCATTTGATGAATACCGTGACATCGAGCTTGAAGTAGGCCCTGTTGCAGCAAAGGCCGAGGGCTCTGCAATTGCTCGAATTGGAGACACCCGCGTGATTGCGGGAGTGAAGGTCCTTGTTGGAGAACCATATCCTGACACACCTGATGAGGGTGTGACAATGGTCACTGCTGAGATGGCACCTATTGCCTCTCCTCTGTTCGAGCTAGGACCGCCTAAGGAAGACGCTATCGAGCTTGCTCGTGTTGTTGACCGTGGTGTTCGTGAGTCCGAGACCGTTGATGTCAAGGGTCTCTGCATCGAACCTGGTAAGAAGGTCTACATGGTCTTTTGTGACCTCTACACACTCGAATACGATGGCAACCTCATAGATGCATGTTCTCTAGCTGCAAATGCTGCTCTACTGAACACACGCTTTCCTGAGATGAAGATGGAAGGAGATGATGTAGTTCCCACCGGGAATGAGCTGACCCTCCCGATCCGCAACATTGCACTGGAGAGCACCATCGCAAAGATTGACAAACACATTGTTATTGATCCAGTTCTCAAGGAAGAAATGGTCCAGGACTGTCGTCTTACCATGGCAATTGACATCCATGACAATTTCACTGCCATGCAGAAGGGCGGTGGTTCGGGTCCTATCTCATTGTCCGAGATTGAGCACGCGATGGATATGGCATTGGCACGAAACAATGACCTTCGAAAGATATTGTTCGAGGCCACTGGCCGTACAATCACGTAATATCGACTATTAGTTGGTGCCTTGTACTTCAAGGCATCCCAATTATTTTTTTTGTTACCAACAGATATCCTAATAAGTGAAATCGCTGGGCGACTGTTAGACTCCGGCAGACCCTTTACACATCGCACGGGGTCAACATCGAATAGGAGACCATTAACTTGGCACGAACCAAAAAAGTCGGCAGCACAGGACGATTTGGACCCCGCTATGGCGCAAAACTGCGTCGTCAAGTTCTTGACATAGAGAGAAAGAGGGCAGAGCCACATCGTTGTCCCTCATGTGCTACAAAGGGATCGCTCAAGAGAAAAGCTGCTGGTCTCTGGGTCTGCAAAAAGTGTGGCGCAGTCTTTGCTGGTGGCGCATATGTTCCCTATACTGATGCAGGGAAGGCTGCACGACGTGCGATTGCGCAGAGAGTATCAGATGATCTTCTCTCTTTGCGTGAAGAGTCGGGCGAGAGCGAGACGCCAGTCGCTCCCACACCACCAGTTGAATCAGAGGCTGATGCTGAGCCTCTCCCAGAGAGTGAGACCTTTACTCCTGAGGAATAGTGGCGAGCAGATCAGACTTGTTGCTCATTACAACCTCCCGTCGAACCTCTAACCGTGTACGTACCTTCATCCGCGATCTTCGCACGGTCTTTCCCAACAGTGAACGTTTTAATCGCGGTGGCATGAGTCTGGAAGAGCTGCGGTCACGCATCATTGCCTCAGGATGCAGCGCAGCGTTTGTGGTGACTCATTACAAGGGTAACCCCGGCGACATAATTGTCTACGACTCATCTGGAGAGGAACGGCTCCGTATTCGTCTTGAGAGTGCCGTATTGAGGCGCGAGGTCCTCCCGGGAGTGAAGATACGGGTCAATAATGTGGCAAGCGTCGTCGTTGCTCCTGGCTCCTCTGATCAGACCACTTCTCTTGCTCGTGAGATAGCCTCTTACCTGAACTTGCCCATAGTCATGGGCACAATCGATGACATAATCGACTCTGAGGGCACGAATAGCGTTGCCATTCATTTTTCAGACACGGATGCAGGTAAGACTCTGTGGACCTACTATCATGTGGCTGATGGAACTGAGGTTGGTCCTCGAATGCGTGTAAAGTCTGTCAGGTGGCCAGAGAGAAATGAGTGAAGGATTCGCCAATGGTGACGCTGTCTATGAGATTGACGTTGCGTCTGAGGAGATAGCACAGATGCTCTATCGTGCGATTGTGCCAGAGTCTGAAGTTGCGCCCACAGACAGGGCGAAGACTAAGGTCTCAGTCCGTGGCTCGACGCTCGTGTTAGAGATACACGCCGAAGACCTGACCGCTCTACGAGCAGCATCGAATTCCTTTCTCTCTTGGGTACACAGCTGCATTCGGGCGATGGAATCAGTCACAGGCCAAAAGTCTTAAGTCCGGCGCCCAGAGGCGCATTCAAGCTGTCTGCATCTCAAGGAGTATGATCATTATGGCACAGCAGTTACCACCGGAATTACAACAGGAGTTAATAAAATTCGATAATCTTCGTCGTCAGCATGAAACATTGCAAGTGGCCCTGCAACAGATAAAGTCCGAACTGACCGAATTAAGTAGTACACTCGAGGAGTTAGGCAAGCTCCCAGATGATACAGTCACATATCGGATTGTCGGTCAGGTCATGTTTCAAGTTGACAAACTACAGCTCGTGAAAGATTTGGAGGACAAGAAACGGACTACCGAGTTGAGCTTGGAATCTTACACTAAACGAGCCAACAGTCTCGGCGAAACAATACGAGAGATGTCCACCAAGCTTCAGGCTGAATTCGCTAAGTATGGCATTCAGTGAGGGAAATGACCGGAGTCATAGAAATTGGTCTTCCGCCTTTGACAGATGAGGATATTGAGCGACTCGCAGAAGAATGTGAGACCGAGATCACGCGCTTCATCTTCAGGATGGTCCCAGAGAAGAGCATCTCTGAGCTTAGTGTAGTCTGTACTCTTGACTTGAGCGACATCCTCACCTTTGACATCGAACTTGACATTGCTCAGAAGTATAACACTGATCACGTGCTTGATGACATATTGGAGCAGGCTGCAACCCACGCTCAAGAGTGGTTAGAGCAAAGACTTCAGGAGATGAAGGATAAGTGAGTCTCAGAACTCTTATCCAGGGCGCAAGGCGCCTGCTCATAATGGGCCACCATAATGCTGATCCCGACGCTCTATGTTCAATGATTGCCTTTGATCGTCTGTGTCATACACTCAACCCTGACTGTGAGACCG
>JAGSHP010000335.1 GCA_029855925.1 Candidatus Thorarchaeota archaeon
GAGCGGTCGCCTCCTCGATCTGCGTTCGAACAACGGGGATCCCAAGAACATCGGCCTGAATCTGCATCCACACCTCGCTCCGCGCAGCACCGCCAGTCACACGCATCTCTGACACGTCAAGCCCAAGACTCCTCATCACTTCAAGATTCGTTCTCAGTTCATAAGAGACCCCCTCAAGGATTGCACGTACAAGATGAGGACGGGTATGACCCAGTGCAAGACCAGCGAAGACACCACGAGCGTGAGGGTTCCAGTAGGGAGCGCCCGCGCCCACAAAGTGCGGGATGTGAATGACACCCTCTGACCCTGGCGGAATCGATGCGGCCTCTTTGGCGAGCACGTCATACGGGTCGAGTCCATGTTTCTCAGCAGTTGCGCGCTCCTCAACACCAAGATTGTCACGGAACCAGCGAAGTGCAGAACCTGTTGTGAACATGCTCGCCTCAACGACAAATGCGCCATCAACAACATGTCGACTGCACAGGAGCCTTCTCTCGGGGTCCAACCTCGGACTGTTGGAATAGGCAAGCATGAACGTACCGGTACCGGTTGTTGCCTTGGTCATTCCCTCACGTGTGACTCCAACACCTAGAGCAGCGCACTGCTGGTCACCACCACCAGCAACGACAGGGGTTCCAGTCGCAAGACCAGTCTGTTTGGCTGCAGCCTCGGTGATCTCTCCGACAACTTGTCCGGACTTGACAAGATCAGGGAGCTTCTCGCGCGGAATCTCAAGAGCATCCAGAATCCTGTCCGACCAACGGGCATTGGCGATGTCAAATAGCATCGTCCTGCTGGCATTAGAGTAGTCCGTCACGGTCCGCCCTGTGAGTCTGAAGATGACAAAGTCGTGAACAAGAAGGAACTTGTGCGTCGCACTGAACACATCTGGCTCGTGCCTCTTGATCCACAGAATCTTTGGGGCTGTGAAGTATGGGTCGATTGTGAGACCTGCAATGTTGTAGATCTCCTGGACGGGGACAGTCTGACGAATCAGGTCACACTCAGGAACAGTACGCCGGTCCTGCCACACTATGGCTCGGCGGATTGGCCGACCATCCTCATCAATGGGAACGACGGTCTCACGCTGATTGGTCACACTCACACCGGCAATGTCTGCAGGCGGGTACGGTCCAGCCTTGATCACCCGAGAGATGACAGCGCATGTTGTCGTCCACCACGTCTGTGCCTCCTGTTCCACCCATGAGGGGCTTGGAAAAATGCTGCTGAACTCCTCATAGGACTTTGCGAGAACGGCACCTGTGGCATCAAAGAGCATGGCGCGCACGCCTGAGGTCCCTACGTCAATGGCAAGTATCAGCTGTGTCATGGGGGTCTCACACGGCAACAGGTACAAATCATCGATAAGAGCTTTTGGAGAGCAGGCTCCTCACAGGTCGGGAGAATCAGTCTCGATGAACTCTCGAAGGTCTCTTCGTGGACCAATCAGGCTCATCTTCAAGCGACGGTTTCGTTGGATCTGTCGCTCTCGTTTCATGGCTTGGCCGCGGGTCTCACACTCTTCCATGTAGACTAGGTAACGAGGCTGATGCATTCGAAGATAGCGTGCCGACTTTGTTGTGCCTGAGAGATGCTCGGAGATTCGTCTGGCGAGGTCATTGGTCTGACCGGTGTAATAGGTGCCATCCGCGGTCTCAATGATGTAGACAAAATACATTGCAGGCTCACCAGTCTAGAAACACCGATATAGACGTTTGGAATATGTATCGAGACCATAGTGTGAAGGCGAGGAACATGTCACAGAACCCCAAGTCCAGCAAACTGGCAATCCTTCTTCTTGGAATTCTCTCGATGACCTTTGCAGAGGTCTTCTCAGGTTCCTCCCCACTGTGGCCTTTCAGTCTGGTGTCATGGCTCATTGCATTCCCTGTGTATTGGTCCCACATCCTCTTCTTTCTGGGTCTCGCAGTCAGGTACCATCGGTTCTCGATACCTCATCTATACCTGTGGGGGATGCTCTTCGGTTTCTATGAGAGCTGGGTGACGAAGGTCGTCTGGGGTGGATTCATGGATCAGACCGCACCCCCTGCGATACAAATCTTTGGTATTGCCATCATTGAGACCATTATGATAATCTTCTTCTGGCACCCGCTGTTCTCGTTCATCATCCCGGTCATTGTGTATCAGATGCTGATGCAGTCGAACAATCCAAACGCACCGTTGCTGTCAGGACATGAAAAATGGCTGACCCCCAGTCGACGGAACAAGGCTCTCGGAGTGGTAATCGCCATCATTGGAGGTGCGGGGATAGCAGGAGGGGCGCAGCAGAACATTGCCGTTGTATTGCCTGTGACTGTGACAAGTACGCTTCTCATAGTGATCGTATACAAGCTTGCAACTCGCAGAAACCGCACCCCCTCAGTCGAGTCTGTGATCCTTGGAACAAGAGGACTCGTAATGGTAGGCTTGTTCATCGCCGCGTTCTACGCAGTCACATTTCCGACCTGGCTTCCTGAGAGGATTCCATCTGCTGATGGAATGATAGCTGTGGTGCTGTTCTATGTGGTCTTGCTTCTCATACTTCGTGCCTCCCCCAAGGTGGAGGTTGTCTATGAGGCCTCAGCAAACGAGAGACTTCTTGGATACGGCTGGTTCCTTCGAGTCATGGCGCTATTCATAGTCGCCGCTCTTGTCATGGCACTGATTCCGGCGCTCGGCTTTATCGTGTTCGCGACTGAGGTGTATGGAATGCTGGTCGTGGGACCACTGCTGTTCATCTTCACGTTACTAGGACTCAGACGACTCAGACCATCGCCTGACGTGGACACGCAGAACTGAAGGAGAGGCGCGCGCAGACCGGGCGGACCGAGGGAACATTTTAGGGGCACGGAGTTGCATGTTGCCCAGTGATTTGAGATGGATTTGGCAAAGGAGCTACTTCCGGTCGCGGCCATCCTAGTCGTGCTTATCTCCATGGCACTCGTAGACATCATCATTATCACAGATGCACTGCGTGCGCTCACCATAATCCCGATGCTTATCGTTCTGCTCCTGTGGACTGCAGCCACAGTCAAAGTGAGGAGGCGGGAAGATGTACGCTGAGATCGTGACGCTGACTGTCATGCTCGGTTGCCTCCTGTGCATCATTCACAGCTGGCTGTACAGGAGTCACTGGGAGACCGTGGCATTCTTTGTGGGCGGTTTCGTGTTCGGCATCGTGCGTGAGAACCTCGTTGCCCTGATGCCACAACTCTACACGTATCCGGACCATCCGTTCTACATAGGCGCCGCACCGCTGATGATGGGATTTGGCTGGTCTGCCTCGTTCTATGCCTGCTGGATCATCTCTGGACGAATGGTGGAGGCGTTCGCTCCGTCTTTGAGCGAGAGGTGGTGGGGCGTGCCACTGATATCGGCAATAAATAGTGGACTTCTATCAATTCCTGTCGAGGTGGCGGCTGGTGCATCTCAGACACAGTGGTGGATATGGCCCGCGAGCGCCATGAAGGTCCTCTGGGAGATGCCTGCGATTGTCCCCTATGGTTGGGCAGGAGCTGCGTTTCTGTTCATAGTATTCTTCCAGACAGCCATGAGGCGAGAGAACACTCCTCGAAAGAATGCCTTGACCTTCATCGTTACAACACTCATCATCATCATCATTCATCTTGTCTATTTGATTACGATTAGAACGATTATTGTTATTCTTACATAGGACTGATCATGGATCAGGATGTGGACGGTTCCAGACCGACTTTTCGCAGTGAACCATTTCAAGAACTGTCATGCGTTCGGCTGGGAGAAAACCACCCTGCTGTAAGGGGATGCCTTAACGGGTAATCTTGCCAGCGAAAGGCAGGTTCGACTTCTACCCAACGTCGTATTACCGACTCTTGGTCCATTCCAAGAATAGATTCCGTATTGGACATGACTCTCCTGTATACGCCTGAGGTTCTAGGTCGTATGGTTCGGAATATGACAATCACTCTGTCCTTTGGTTCGCTAGTGCTATCGATGTGCATGATTTCACATCAGGATTGTAAGAAACAAGATAGTCATTTGGAACACGAATGTTACGACATTACCAAGGGTGATAGGTTCATCAAACAAAAATGGCAAGTGATGAGGCCTGCTTTGTCGCAGTGTGATGACCAGCAGATTTTGCGTTAAATAACTCGTTTTGTCTGATTACTCCTTCTTGCATCACCTCATCGACTTGGTACACAGAAGCGCACCAAGCAATCCCAAACCAGCTATGAAGTGTTGCCCTTAAATGATGGGACGCAGACAAAATGCATAGGAAGATATCAATATACGAAACATATTTATCAAAGCGAGGAAAAAGGTGTACAATTGTGATAAGAAACATCACAACAAAAATAGGATTAAATAAATGGGATTGGAGTGAATGGGTGATGTTAGTTACTCCAAAAAAGAGAATCAGGCTCATTCTTACCGAAAGCTCATCGGACGACTTCGCTGAAGAGATAAAAAAGAAATTCGAGGCGGTGGGAATATCTTTTAGCCGCACAAGAGATCCAATGAGAACCGAACCCGCAATTTTGACTCCTCGCGGTATTTTTACGGGCAAAGGCGGAATCGAATACTATCTAAGACATTTCACGAAGCAGGCCCAATAAGAGGGAGAGGGGGGGACTTTGAACACTCAACTCTACTTGGCTTTTGGTCAGACTGGTCTTGAACATCAGAGTATTGCCGAACAGCTACAAACGTATAATGACTCGTTAAAAAAAAAGAAAAGCCAAATCTGAAATGCTACGACATGAAGGTTGGTTTTGCACTCTCCAAAGGGATAGAGGATTCCCCGGGGATTGAGGAATTCATTAGAAAAGACTTGCCATTAATATGGGAAAAGTTGAATACTGTAGAAAAGACGAATCTATGTCGTGGGGCGTATCACTCTGTCATTAATTTGATTCAACGAGAGAAACCCGACATAGCAGTGCTGTTTGCCCACCTCCTATGGTACAGAAACGAATCGTTTTTCATCACACTGGACCCTCGAACCGTGGGGGATAAGGAGATATCCATACGTCCCGTCGGAGTCATAACCCTCATAGATGATATTTATCAGGTACGTGAGAGAATTAGAAATCGTTCATCAAAGAGTGGACCCCGATTGCGAGTCAATTTCACACTAGAAGAACTTGCTGTTTGGCGGGACTTTGAAATATTGTTATCGGACATGTTGACCGAGCATATTCTTGGTCAGTCAAGAGGGTTTCACTACATCTGGGCAATAAAGCATCCGATATCATCATTGTGGAGTTTGATAGCGAAACCCGAAAGGTTAGTTGTGTACTCAGCATTTCCGATTTCATCTACAAGAGGCCATCAGGAACGAATGGATGATATTGATCAATTTAGGGCACGTTTGTACGAGCATTTTGTTGTTTCAGACCCCCTGACAATTGATGAATACCCACTACTACAGAAACTGCATAATCTTTGGAAGGATACGGTCAAGAGAGAAATCGAGAAGAAGAATACAACAATACCGGACGGTTTGGAAATTAACTTTGATTTCTATCTTGACAAATGCACGATCTGTGACACTGAATATGATATTATCGGGAACAAGATAATAATGGAGCAACCATTCGAATTCCAAGGGACACAGTGGAATGTCCCGCCGGAATTGCTTCTACCACTTGACGAGCAAATCGAGCTCACCCATGATAATAGATGGCCACTCTACCCTAGAGCAGTATTTCGTAACACTAGACCCACTATAGGACAAAATAAGTTTGTGGTAAGCATACCTGCATGGGAGGTAATGATTGCGACAAGAGGAATCAACAGCCAGATAAGAACTAGAGACTTTCGATTGATTGAACGTGCAGATGCTATCGTGGCTTTTAGACCAAACTATAAACGATTGAAGATCTCGGACGGCGTGAAACAGGAAATCAGGTTTGCACTAGAACTTCGTCAGTCCTATGGAATGAACTTGGATATTATAACCATCTGGCCTAGTAGTGAGGATGGAGCAATTCCTAAGGCAGGAGGAGCATTTGGGGGTGGAGCTGCTTCTGAATTTGATTATGCAAGTCCAATGGAAACACTCGATGAAGCAATCGAACAGCTGGAGCGAAAACAGGAAGAAAAGCGAAACCACTTCATGGGGTGGAAAACACCAAGTGAACTTGCTGAACGGAAACGCACATGGGCATTTTTGAGTACAATCTAGAGATTCTTGTACTTGGGAACTGGACTGGGAGGGTCATCAAGCAATTACAGTGGCGAAGTGGATGACCATGTGTGATTTGTGAAACGCGTAGTGTGAATGCAAAATCTTACGAAACAATCTGCATGTAAAGCAGAAAGCGGTTAGCCCGATAGAGAGTTGATACGGATCAGCAGAAACTGCGAACATATCTCGAACGGCACTCAAGCAGGAGAAAGAGGGGCGGGACGCCCTCTATGGTGTCCCGCTTATGAGTGCGACAAAGTCAGCAAAGTGGTACAATGCGTCCCCTGCTGCCTGAGCGATGTTGAAGATTAGTGCCGGGTAGATACCAACGATGATCAATGCGAGGGCAAGAATACCCATGCCCACCAGCATGCTCGGGCTTGCGCGGTGAGCAACAGCAGCCTTCTCGGATGGTTCCCTGAACAGGATTGTAAAGAACATCCGTAGATAGTAGCCGAGCGCCAATAGCGCATTGAAGATCGCGATCATGCTGAACAGCAGGTAGTACGGACTCACTGTGAGGCCTGCTTGAACTCCAGCCGCGAGGACCAGGAACTTGGACCAGAATCCCGCGAATGGCGGCATGCCCATCAGTGAGAGAATGCCGATACCAAAGAAGGCACCCGAGATCGGCATTGTCTTCCCGATTCCACGAAGGTCGTCAAGATTGCGTGTGCCGATAGCGTGGAGGAATGCCCCAGCACAGAGGAACAAGAGACCCTTCGTGAATGCATGCACCACGATGTAGAACACTCCCGTTTCGTAGCCGAACACGGTTCCCGTGCCAAAGGCAAACAGGATGAACCCAATCTGCGTGATGGAGGAATATGCGAGCATCCGCTTCAGGTCCTTCTGGGTGAGCGCCCAGAAGTTGGCCGCCGTCATGGTGACGAGCGCGAAGATCGCAATTAGCAGAGGCCAGTCAAAGTAGATCGAGTTGATTGGGAACAGGAGTGTGTTCACTCGAATGAGACCATAGACGCCCACCTTGATGACAACACCCGACAGCATTGCGCTGATCCCACTTGGTGCAGCGGGATGCGCATCTACAAGCCATGCGGCAAAGGGAACAATTGCGCCCTTCACGCCAAAGCCAGCAGTCAGCATTGCGATCAGAATGGGTATCAATGGGTTCTCAGGATGCGCCTGCAGCAGAGTCGACATGCGACCAAGGTTCAGCGTCCCCGTCAGACCGTAGAGGTAGCTGGCGGAGTACAGTACGAGCGTGGAACCGATGACCTCCATCATGAGGTACTTGATGGCTGCCTCGATGCCCTCCCAGTTTCGTCTGAAGGCGACAAGTATGAAGCTGCTCAGACCCATGGTCTCATAGAATATGAAGAGGGTGAAGAGGTCACCAGAGATGACAACACCATTCATGGCTGCGACCATGATGAGCAGGAGAACATAGTAGTGTCGAAGGCCCGTGTCCTCCTTCATGTACCCAATGGAGTAGATCGATACCACAAGGCCCATGAATGAGAAAAGCCCCATCAGGAGGACTGAGAGCTGGTCGGCTCCCATCACAATGCCCAGTGGTGGACCATAGTCCGTGCCACCCGATGACCAGACGAACCCCTTGACGCCATTGGTCCACACATCGACACCCAACAGGTAGGTGTAGAATAGAGTGAGGCTGAAACCGATGACAGCCAGCCCATCAGGGAGACCCTTTGGTACGCGCTTTGAGATCAATACTATGAGTTCAGAGAGGACCGCAACGAGCAGTGCAAATAGAACGGGTATCACTACGGGCATGACAGCACCGTAATCGGGGATATAGAAGATGTCAAGCTGCATCGATATCAACCTCCTCCAATGATTGCCAGTAGAACTGGTTGCACATATCTCCAGAGAAGCTCCGGCCAGATTCCAATGACCACCACAATGAACGCCATGATTCCAAGAATCGCGATAATGGTCAGTGGTGGATCGCTCACCTGCTCGAGACCCTCAGGGATAGGTCCGTACATTGTTCGACGAATTGCCCAGAGATAGTAGGCAGCTGTCAGTCCAGTGGCCATGACGCCAATCACGAGAAGAGCAACATATGCCCAGCCGTTACCAGCAAGGGATGCTGCGCCCGTGAAGATCATGAACTCACCGACAAAGGCGGACATTGGTGGAGTGCCAGCAAGGGCGATTCCACCAAGGACGAACACAGTGGCGAGAACCGGCATCTTTGGAGCAAGGCCACCAAGCTTGTCGAACTCCATGGTCCCGGTCTTCATCTTGATGATGCCAGCACAGAAGAACATCAGGCTGGCAAGGACACCATGGTTGATGATTTGAAATGTCGCTCCATTGACCCCCACAAGAGTCATCGAGGTGTACCCGAGCATGAGATAGCCCAGCTGACTGATGCTTGAATATGCCAGCATCATCTTCAGGTCCTTTTGGGCTATGGCCAGCATCGCACCATAGAACATAGTGACTATGGAGATCACCATCAACCCAAGAGAGTAGTCTGCAAGAACCGTTCTGAAGATTGGGATGACGATACGAATCACTCCGTACGCTGCGGTCTTGGTCATTGCACCGCTCAGGAGCACGAGAACTGGGATTGGAGCCTCACCATAGACCGGGGGTGCCCAGACGTGAAGCGGCACGAGCCCAAGCTTCATGCCAAATCCCAGGAGAAACATCACGCCTATCAGCTTTGCAACATCCGTCGGGATGGACGCCGTGTAGAGGGTCTGGATGTCAAAGGTTCCTGTCGCCCCAAAGAGAAAGAGCGTGGCGAATATCGAGATCATGGCACCGATGGCTGTCCACACCCAGAACTGGAGAGCGTTCTTTGAGCGCTTATCAGGATCCTCAGATACGCCATAGACGTAGACAAGGACGAACGCCGGGATGAGCATTAGTTCATAGAAGACAAAGAACTCCAGTAGATTGGTGGCGTAGACCACACCCACCATAGCTGCAACGAACCAGACCATGAGGGAATAGTATAGGCCGGGATGTTTCAGGTTCTCCATGTAGAAGAACGAGTACACAACTGAGAAGAGACCCAGCGCGAGGATGAGTACCGCTATTGGGGCGCTGAGCCCATCTCCAAGGAACCCAAGCGTCATGAGAGGGTCGGTCTCGCTGCCCAGCCACACGATGTCGTGGAACACTGTGGTCGTGTCCACTCTCAAGAGGAGCAGGACATTGAGTAAGAGGCCCCCGAGGAGGGAAAGAGCGGCGAGTGCGCGTGCGCCCTTCTCAGACTTGGTGCCCACCAACAGGGTCAGGAGGCCACCAAATACGAGACCGAGTAGTGTCAGTATCATGGGATAGTCGGAGAGGAATGGAATGTATAGTGTCTGCATTGTCTCAGCCTCCTACAGGAAGAGTATCACGAGTAGAAACGCGATGATACCAAGCATCATGCCCAACACATTTGTATTGAGCACACCAGTCATGGTGCGTCTCCAACCCTTCGACACCGAGTCCAAGCCCCTGCTTGTCGCCTCGCTAAAGGCAAGAAGCCCCGACTCGACGCGGGTGCGAAGTCCATTAGTGAACCACAGATAGCCATCAACAAAGATCCTGTAGAAGATCTTGTTGAAGTACCAGCGGTTCTCGAGGAACCTCCCAAGTGGTCCCTGACGCAGATTTGTGAAGTCGCCCTTCCCCTTGTAGTAGATATAGTAGGCAGGAGTGATACCAACGATCCAGATGCCCACAGTGAGAAGAGTGAGTGGACCAAGTGCGAACACTGGGAGCGTGGACCACTCAAATGGATGAGCCAGTCCCTCGCCAATCGGGGAGAACGCATTGAAGAACACAAGCTCGAAGATGCCACCGACAAGTGCCAGCGTTGCAAGGATGATCAGTGGAATCCTCATGCTCCATGGAGCCTCATGGATGTGATGACCATGGGACTCAAGCTCGACTATGTGCTGCGACTTCTTCCCAAAGAAGGTCATGAAGACCATCCTGAATGTGTAGAACGCAGTCAGGATTGCAGTGATGAAGGCGAGAAGGAACAGGCTTGTCTGCCCTCCCTCGAGGAGCGCATCAAAGATCATCTCCTTGGACCAGAACCCAATGGTCGGGAACACCCCAGCTAGTGCGAGGGCGCCGATAAGGAATGTCACGGCGGTCACCTTCATGTCCTTCCAGAGACCGCCCATGTCACGCATGTTCTTGCTCTCGACCGCGTGAAGGACCGCACCTGCTGCAAGGAACAGAAGCGCCTTGAAGATGGCATGTGCCAGCAGATGGAATGTGCCCGCACTGTAGGCTGCAACACTCTCCGCAACAAGGCCGGAGGCACCAAGTGCTGTGAACATGTATCCGAGCTGTGAGATGGTCGAGTAGGCAAGTACCTTCTTGATCTCGTCCTGAACAAGTGCCATTGTTGCAGCCATGAAGGCAGTAAAGGCACCGATCCAGGCAACTGTCTGGAAGAACACTGTGAGCCCTATGACGTTGACGACCATGTCTATGAAGATGGGGGTCATTCGTGCCACGAGGAACACACCAGCCTTGACCATTGCAGCAGCATGAATGAGTGCGCTGACGGTGGTCGGACCAGCCATTGCCTCAGGTAGCCAGATGTGGAGGGGGAACTGGGCACTCTTGCCAATCGGACCGGCAAAGATGAGGAGCGCGACCACAGGAAGAAGATTGATCATGAGCGTGCTGAGGCTGGCTGCCCAAACCGCATCTCCTGCAATGGTCTGGAGTTGGGTGTAGTTGAACGTCCCAGTGATGGTGAAGAGCAGGACAATTCCTGCGAGAAGACCAATGTCACCGACACGGGTCACCATGAAGGCCTTCATCCCGCAGGCTGAGTTGTACTCGCCCTCTGTCTTGTATTCAGGAACTGGGCTTGGAGTCTTAGCATTGTGCCAGAAACCGATGAGGGCGTAGGAACACATCCCGACGACCTCCCAACCAATGAACGTCATCAGGAGGTTATCAGACATCACAAGGAGAGTCATGCCGCCCACAAACATCTGCATGAAGAAGTAATAGCGGGTTAGGCTCGGGTCCTTGACAAGGTTGCCCTGTTCATCATGCCCGGTCATGTAGCCCACACTGAAGAGAATGATGAGCGAGCCGATGCCACCGGCAATCACTGCCAGAAGAACACTGAGCGGGTCCACCAGAACACCGAAGTCAATGGTGTACGAGCCTGCAATCACCCATGTGAGCAGGACATAGTCATGCGACTCTGGAGCAAGGACCATACTGAAGACCATGTCAATGGCAAGTGCTGCAGTCATGAAACCGACAAGCACAGCCATGGCATCACGGAGTGTTCCGTTGATCTTTGAGAATACTGGGGTCAGAACAGCACCAACAAGAGGTACTGCAAAGACGAGCCAAGCTGCAAGTTCGAGTGGAAAAATCATCCCTTCAACCTCCGTAGCTCACGAACATCCAGTGTTCCGTAGTGACGGTATGCGTTCACGATGAGGCTCATTGCAATGGCCGCAACAGCACCACCAATACAGATCGACAGGATCACAAAGACCTGAACGAGGGGGTCAACAGGACCGAGGACTGATGGACTGCTTGTGAAGGCGCCAAGAGCAAGAAAGTTCAGATTGGCGGCGGCCACGAGAATCTCGATACCAATGACCAGCTTGATCATGTTACGAGCGCTGGCCAAAGTGTAGACGCCAAGCATGTAGAGGATCAGCGCGAAGATGAGATAGATGTCGAGCATATCGAGCATGTCTATGCATCCTCCTCCTCCCTTCTCATCGACCTGAACATGGCCGAGGCTCCAACCACTGCTGCCACGAGCAGCGTGGCCTGTATGAGAACATCAATGACCCTGTACGACCAGAGTGTGGACCCCACTGCCTGTCCTATCTGCTCCCACCAACTCGAGGGGAGCAACGGGCCTGCGGGGAATCCAATTGTAAAGGCCGTGAAATCGACAAGCTGAACGCCTATCAATGCAATGATGATGAGTGAGAGTAGTGCGCCTGCGATCTTGTACTTCATCACGCGCTCACCTCTCCACTTGTCTCACCAGTTGTACCTCCGGACTCTTCTTCTGGTGACTCCAGGTTCATAGCGGCCAGAAACAGGATTGCAATAGCACCTGAGAATACGCTAAAGTTGAAGACCGCAGCATAAGGAGCCCCAAGAGCGAAAAAGGCAAGGGAGAGAAGACCATTGCCCGTGGCGAAGGAGATGATCGCAAAGGAGAGCCTGCGATACTCGACCGCCACAATCAGGAAGACCACTGTTAGGATCAGAATCAACAACTGTATGAATTCCATTGGTTCCGATATCATAGTGACTCCAGCCAGTGTTTGTTCCGTTGGGGACACGGCCCGACCCTCCGAAGCTGCTCTATAAGGTTAACGGCATATGCACAACTTGCACAACCGTCGGCGGATCTTTGAAGAGAGAAACCGTTAAGAGAATACCAAACGCCGAACTTGTGAGGAATATTACATGGGCAAGAACGCACTGGTCACTGGAGCGGCAGGGTTCATCGGCAGTCATCTTGTAGACCTGCTCATTGACAGCGGTTACACGGTCATAGGCATAGACAACTTGTCCACTGGTAGGATGGAGAATCTTGAGCGAGCCGTTGCAGGTGACTCGTTCACTTTCGTCAAGGCCGACATAACTGATCCTGACATTAGGTCCAAGGTCCCCTCTGACATCGAGTACATCTTCCATCTTGCAGCAATCTCATCCGTCAAGGTGAGTATTGAAGACCCGGCCCTTGTTCATCATGTCAATGCCACAGGAACTCTGAACGTTCTCATCCTTGCACGAGAGCTCGGTGTGAAGCGTGTGGTCTTTAGCTCCAGTGCGGCAGTCTATGGAGACCCCCGAAGACTACCAGTGACAGAGGACACACCAGTCCACGCACTCAGCCCCTACGGTGCCTCGAAGATAGCGGGCGAGCAGTACATGCATGCCTATAGAGAGGCATTTGGGCTGGAGACCGTGATACTACGGTACTTCAACGTGTTTGGTCCTCGGCAAGCATACTCGGCCTACAGCGGAGTGGTCTCGGTATTCATCAACAGGGCTCTTGCCAATGAGAACCTCATCGTCGATGGTGATGGACTTCAGACAAGGTCGCTGATCTACGTGTCGGATGTGGTTGAATACACCAAGAGAGCAGCAGAGGTCCCAGAGGCGAACGGACAAGTATTCAATGTCGGAGGCAACAAGGACATTCGTGTCGTCGATATTGCAGATAGGGTGCTCGTCACAGTAGGGGCAGACTGCAAGATCAGACACGGACCTCCGCGAGTCGGTGATGTGAAAAAGAGCATCGGGTCGATCAAACGCGCTAAGTCCGTTCTTGGCTACTCTCCGAAGGTCTCTTTTGACAAGGGTCTCCAGTGGACAATAGACTGGTACAGAGAGCATATGTGACCAACGCTTGCTCAATCACATCGATGAGAGCCTTGCCACGGCCTCACCATTTATTATACGAGCCTCTGGCGTCGATGCAACTTCTAACTCTACGGGAAGATGCGTCACAATGAGCAAGACGTACAAGATTGAACTCGGACAGACAGGCGTTTCATCAATACATCAGGCGACAGTGGGACCGTACCACATGGTCGCAGTCACACCCCCAGACATGGTACCCGAGTATCCGGGAACAACAAGTCCCCATCATCTCTTTCTCGCTGCTCTGGGGACCTGCATCAACCTTGTCTTCGAGATAGCTCTTGAGAGAGGACGCATCGATGTGATTGATCTCACCTCAGAGGTTGAGGGAACATACGAGACCAATGAGAGCACGCGAAAGAGCTACTTCACAGAGGCCCGTGTCAAGACGCGAGTCATTGTTCCTGAGGGGATGAAGGAGGAACGGATCAGGAAGCTGTTCGAGCTCGCTCTGGGGAGTTGCCCGATTGGGAACACGCTCGCTGGCTCGAGGGTCAAGATTGTCCCCGAACTGGACATTGTCTACGCATAGAAGAGAGGCGGGCGGACGGGACAGCCGCCCACACTGCGTTGTCTTCGAAGTCTGAACATGGACGCTAAGTCACTGTCAATAGGAGCGTCTGCTGGTCCACGATGCCATCCTCTGTGCGAAGAGTGACTACTACCAAGTATGTAGCTAGCACTAGTCCCTCGTGTAGCAATGCTGTGACCTGAGGTGACGTGCCGTAGACGTCGCCAGCTCCGACTGTGCCAATGTCCAGGACGAATGTCATGTTCTGCGCATATACATTCGGTGTGACCTCACTGCCGTGCCAGAACACTGAGAAGTTACCGGTCGCCACAGCTATGTCCACATAGAGATGGTGACTGACATTGTCGTTGTTGCGTAGCATCATGTCCAGGCTTGAGAACTCTCCGGAACTGATGGTGACAGGATTGAACTGCATACTCTCGATCCCCACCTCACCGGACTCAACGACAGTCTGATTGAGGAGACCGAACATCTTGTAGTATGCCTCTACGACGTTGTTACCCAGCTGGACCCGCTCACCGGTCTCGGCATCAACGAGGCCCACACCTCCCAGCTTCTCTATGACGCGATTCGTTGAGGTCTCGACCTCAAGAAATACGGGGATGACATAGAAGAGGTCGCCACCAAGATGATAGAGGAGCCGATTGCCATACCTATGCGATCCCCACAACTGGAGTTGTGTTCGTACCTCATCATTGGTCTCAAACGCCTGAACTGCCGCTGACGGACCCAGCAGCGTGGACATGCCAACCTGTCCAGATCCATAGAACACGAGATTCCCGAACTGTTTGTTGCCGCAGCCCATCACGTAGATTCCTGCGAGGTTTCTGCCTGCAGAATCACGGAACTCGGCATTGTGCATTGCCACGAACCTGTCCTGCCCAGCAATTCGCATGATGATGTATCTGGTGTCTGAGCCTGCTGGTGACTCGTGAAAGTCCACCCCGCTCTTGAAGTCGAATCCGTCGGTCACATGGTAGATGTAGGCAACATCAAGCTGCCGCTCGTACAGGTCCTCAGGCCACTTCATCTGCGACTTGAGCCACTCAGGTGCCTCCTGCCAGGGATAGTAGCCCATGTACGTCCGGTCGATGAAGAATGAGGTCTCATTCTCGCTCGGAGCCTTGTAGAAACTCAACTCTCCATCCTCGATTCCCACCAGAACGACTCCCAGAAACCGGAGATAGTTCTCATGCGCATACCCTGTGGCAAGGGGATAGTCAATGAACACAGAGACCGCATAGTAGATGTTGCCAGTCGTGTCGACAACAATGTAGGGGTCAGAGTCGGTGGTCAGCCCCTGAAGAAGGATCGACTGAACACGGTCCTCAATGTTCCTTGCCACCAGCATGTCCATGTCACGACCCATGAAGGACCAAGCCTCTGGTCCCATGGACATGATGTAGAATGTGGACTCGAATCCGCGCAGAGTATAGTCGGGGACTCCATTGAACGAGTAGTTCCCGACCTCCTCGAAACCGGGGACATTGACAAAGGATACGTCATCGAATCCATTGCCCTCGCCGTAGTAGAAGTTGATTGGATCACTCCGGTTGAACAGCGAGATAAGATCGGTGTGCTCGATGATGTCTCCGCTGTACGCATCAAGTACAACAAGCCCCTCGGTGTGCGTATAGTAGAGATGCTGATTGATGAAGTTCGTCGTGATCGTGTCATAGTCAAAGGTCAGCGGGGCGATCCAGTACTCGTGACCGCCAAGATAGACGATGTCCGAGTCAGCCAGTTGCATCCAGTTCGTACCAATCTGGTTCTTCATCCGCAGATAGCTCGCGGTCTGGTCCCACTGGCGCACAGTGGTCAGAAACTCAACCTCACTCTGTGGAGTTGCATTTGATGTGAGGTCCTCAAGAGTCAGCTCCTGCATGCCGTCAAGCCCAGCCGCCCAGTTGGTGATGGCGATCTCCTTCTTGGTCTCGTAGTTGAACTTCCAGTCGATGTACTTGTCGCCCGACATCTGTATCCCATAGTACGTCGCCTGAATGACGGGGAGGAGACTCACCATTATTATGAGGATGACAGCGAGTGTCGCGTATCGTCGAGGGTAACCTTTGAAGGGCATCATCTGTTCCATCTTCAGGCGCCGAAGCTCGTCTGCTATGAACCGGCGGTCCTGCATCAGGAGATTCACCCGTCGAGTATAGTCCTCGGGGTCCATTGCGCCGGACTCGTACTCCTGTCTGAGAGAGATGAGTTCGCCCTGTAGACGTGCATAGTCCTCCTCAAGACTGGAGATCTTGCTTCGGAGCCGCTGGGCGATCGGTCCCGCCCTCACTCTCATGGTAGTGAAGAGAATTGAGCCAAAAATACATCCCACCAGCGCGATGATCAGGGACAGATAGGTCATCCATGTTCCTGCGTTGACCGTCCACATCGGTACAGAGAGTATCTCGAGGAGAATGAGAAAGATTGCAACAATCAGCCCCTTTGACAAGATCACGTAGAGGTCACGCCGCGCCTTCATCATCTCAGCGGCAAAGAGCAGTGCAAATCGAGCAGCAGTCATCACGATGAATGTGCTCACAAGACCGAGATACAGCTGATAGGCCTCCATGGCGGGAACAAGGTCAACCACCGTCTGAGCTGCGGCATTGGGAATGAATGGCAGAGCGAACATGGTCGAGAGTTGACCAGCACTGAGCGAGATCGAGCCATCGCCCATGAGCATCATCAGGAATGCAACGTTCTGCCCGGTGAGCGCGTATCCGCCAATGGACATGTAGAATCCAAAGAAGGCGAATATCTCAAAGCATCGCCAGATGACGGCACTTCGAAAGTCAAGGCGAGGCGTCGAGGGCGTATTCTCAGTGAGGGCTGTGATGAACGTGATAAATGTAGATCTCTGAGGCAGAGTGATCACACTAAGAATCGTCAAGAGAATAGAGGCAGAGAAGAGGTTGTTACGTAGGCTCCAGGTAGCCCAGTAGTCAACACCAGCCTTGCTTGAGTACGTGGTCTGGTAGATCTTCTGGGACAACCACCAGCCATAGAAGGACCCACCTATGAACAGGGCAATCAGACCCACAATAAGCAGTACGAAGAGAAGTCGAGCCTTTCTCACATCTTTCACCTTTGAGCGACCAAGCTCATCTTCCGTCATGAACCCATATGAGAGTTCCTAATCGTGTCAGGATTCTCGTCGTCAAACGCCAGCCAGTCTGAAGCGAGTAGGCGAGGCTCGTCAATTTCAATCTTTAAACTGACAATAAACTATCTTCAAGGCTTTGACAACCCCATAACCGAGATTTTCTACGAGGTGGGACTATTCTTTCAAAGAATCGTTATATAAGCACCGTAGGAGGAGTTGCTAGGTGTAACAGTTGAAACTCAAATCAACAATCATGACAATATTACTATTCTCGCTCTTGGTGATGGGTGTCGGAACGATTCCGGCCAGCGCTCACGGCGAGAACGGGGATGATGACCACCAGATGCCGGGGATGCCAGTGGCTCCATGGTTTCCGTGGTTTCCCGGATGGCCTGGAACGACGGACATGGACGACATGCCGCACTATCAGATGAGCGACGAGGCTGTCTGGATCTCTTCGGATACCATGACCATCATGGCAATGGAGGAGATGCCGGCGCTGCACTTCTGGTATTCCAATGACAACAATGGCAGCATGGCGAGGTTCATGGCAGCCTACGGGATGATCGCGGAGTTCGATGATACTAACGGCGATGGTGCATTTCAGTTTGAAGAGGCGCTATACTATGCCCCGCTGGGTGCCTATGAGTGGAGCGTCCAGTCAGGGAGTGTCGTTGATGAGAACGGTACGACAACTGAGGTCTGGCTCAAGTACACAAAGGGTGGCGTCAGAGCTGATGCAGACGAGGACCACCACATGATGTACGGTACGGGAATCATGCCACACATGTATCTCGAAGGCGCAGATGTGGAGCGCTTTGCTGATACAACAATCCAACTCTGGGCTCGGCTCTACTATGATGACTACAACGGAACCGTCGAGGACTCGAACGGTGTCCAAGCGACATACACCGTGGCTGGAGGCTCAGAACTGAAGGTGGACATCGAGATCGGTAACTTTCCATTCTCGACCAATGGTTCCATGGCTGCGATACAGACCATGCTGAACGAGAAC
>JAGSHP010000342.1 GCA_029855925.1 Candidatus Thorarchaeota archaeon
ATATATCACCTATAGCATATACATAACTGATTATATAAATGATATGTGGTGTACGCGGGACCATGCTCCTCAAAATGCTTGCTGTATTGCATAACTCATTCTTGGTCGGTGAATAGTTCGACTCCCCTCTTCTAGTACTCTACTGCACTCCTATCTGAAGTACCTTGACAAACGACTTGGCGGCAAAGTCTACTGCAAGAGGCAATCGACAGCGAATCATCGGCTCCAAGAAATAGCTCCCTGCAAGCCTCATACAGACCTCCGTGATCGCATCTGACCGCATTACCTCATCAGCGACGCGCAGCACGGAGAGGGCCGTCTCGAGTTCACGCCCCATCTCTCTGCGCCATGCGACTTCATATTGGCCAAGTGATGTTCCTCTCTCGAGGTGAGCGGCAACCGCTTCTGCTGCCAGTTCGCCACCGACCATTGCAGTTGGGATTCCACCGCCATTCGAGGCCATCACGTGTCCTGCAGCGTCTCCCACAAGCACAACATTCTCAGACCATGTGTGTCTTACGGGCCCCGCCACGGGCACTGTAGCACCTATCCGTCTGATGATCCGCCCACCGCGCATTCTGGGTGCAACCATTGGGTCCTTCTTGACAAAGGTGTGAAGATAGTCCCTCAGGGGTCGTTCAGGTGCAGCAAAAGCCGCCCTGACACCAAGACCTACATTGGCCTCATGAAACCCTCGCGGAATGACCCACCCGTACCCACCTGGTGCAACATGCTCCCCGAAGTACATCTCTGCAATTGAGGGATCGGTCTCAATGTCCGCCAGAGTAAAGGACATGGTCTGACTGAGTTCAACATCAGGTCTGTCGTATCGATTGCCGATTGATTTAGCAATGAGGGATCGCGGGCCATCCGCTCCAACGACAACTCGCGCCTTGGCCTCTGTCCTCCCCCCGGGGCCTCTCATATCAATTATATTATTAGGGTCTCTCTCGGTGACGCGTGTCCTGAGGACGAGTTTCGCACCTGCATCCTGAGCCTTCCTTGCAAGGTACTGGTCCAGACGCGATCTATCGACGATGTTGGCATGCAGCTGGAAATCGTACTTGCGTCCACGTGGTGAGACCAGGCGCATTATTCTGGTCCTATTGACGATAATGTCTGACGGTACGTCCACCAGCCTCTGAGCTCTTGGAGAGTTGGGAAAGAGGTCGCTCATCTCTTGCGGTGTGGGAAGGAGTTCTCCGCACTGTACCGGGACACCGACCTCCCTGCGGCGCTCCACAAGAAGCGTCTTGAAGCCGCTGCGCGCAAGACCATACGCAGCCACAGAGCCAGCGGGACCAGCACCGACAACGATCACATCATACTCTTCGACCAAGTTAATCCTTCTCTGTAGCAGAAGGTCGTGCCTATTAGGTTAACTCAAGGTGCTCCATCGAAAGCAATGCGTACATAGTGGCGGAGATTCACTGCTTCTTGTGAGACGACAGATGTAGTGTGACTAGCGCCATGAGTGCGCAGATGACCGCTATGAATGGAATCGATGGCCCGCCGTTGTCGCGATTTGGTTCATTGGGGTCCCATCCAACGCGGACCTCATACCCATCCGGCCAACCATCATTGTCGCTATCCTGGTCAAAGGGATTTGTTAAATAGATGGTCTGCTCATCAGCGTCGAAGAGTCCATCACCGTCTGTGTCTGCTCTTTGTGGATATCTATCTACATTGCCCGCATATCCCTCGACTTGATATGGCCCCGTGCCATCGTAGTTTCCCCATGCGTTCCCTTGGCCAACTCCATCATCCCAGACATTCGAGGAGCCGTGATCCAGAGCATCACATTCTCTATTCATGGAGATGATGTTTCCGTAGATTGTGTTTACGTGAGCATTGGGACTTAGGAATATCCCCACACTATTGTTGGCGATCACATTGTTACGAATTGTGACATGCGATGAATTGTCGAGAGATATGCCTTCCTTACTATTGTGTAGAATGCTACTGTCTTCAATCTGGAGGTACTCAGATGAGGACAACGTCACTCCGTTCTTCCCGTTGGTTATCGAATGATTGACAATACTCCCGTTGATACTGGAATCCACGTATATCGCGTTTCCGCAGTCACTAATCCGGTTGTCTGCTAGACTGAAATGCATCGAGCTGGCGAACTTGATTCCGTCGGAGGAATTGCAGACAACCGTTGCCTCGACTTGGATCATCTGGCAATATTCGGCATAGACCCCTGATGATGCACAGTTGGTAATGTTGAGCCCCTCTAGGAATGCCATCTCCGCGTCATGGATTGAGATTCCGGAAGTTGTGTCGAAGATCGTGATGGAACTCATATTGATCCTAGCGGAATCGAGGACGCTGATCGTGTAGCTACAGGTTTCTACGGATACATTGTTGATTGCAACGCCCCTTGCACTCTGGACGTTGATTCCATGAGAGCTGTTTCTGATAATGTAATCATTAACCGTAGAGTCGCGTGCGTAATCCAAATATATCCCTACGGAGCATCTGGAGAGATCCCCTTTGGCAATGGAGATCTCTCTTGAACTGGAGCATACTATTGCCTGAGGAACATCTGCGAAGTGGCCGCCGACAATGGTGACTCCAGTACAGTTGTTGAGAAACACCTGCCCATAGTCATTGCCATTTACTATCATGTTGGACTCGTCGATGAAGATACCGAGTCGCTTTCCATTGATTCTATTGTGACCGAAAGAACTGGAATCCATGTCCACCTGATCGAGAATGAGACCGCTGTGTGTAAAAGTATTATTTATTACAATCATCTTACTGACACTATGGAGCGCGAGCCCCAGCCGAGAGTCAACAATGACGTTGTTTACCACGGTACAGGAAACCATGTGTGACAGAGTGATTGGGGTCGTCTTTGTGTCTTCAAAGTGACATGCATTGACTGTGCTATTATGTGACAAAGTGATCTGGATGCCATAGCCACACTCTGTGAACAGACAGTGGTTGATGTTCATTTCCACCGAATAGATGAGATTCACCGCAATGTATGTAGTGAATACACAGTCTTTGATCATGCCATTGCTCGCGTTGTAGATGTCGATGCCGTAAGTCGTCGCTCGGAATATGCAATTGCTTATGACAAAATGGCTGCTTGTTGACCATATGTATACTCCCCCAAACCCACCAAAGATGTAGTTCTCTATGCGGTACGGATCGTTTGCCGTCCCATTCCCCGGGAATCCGTACTGCGAGAACGCGCTGTTGTTTTCAATCACAATTGGTTCAGAATATGTATAGTTAACGCCTGATACAGCCCAATGGTCCGCATCACTGAGTCCTTGAGTTGGCTGTGTCAGCATCCAAGTGTCCCATAGTGTTTGAGTGTGAATCATTGGCAAGATTGGAGTGCCAACCAAAATGCAGAATACTAGAACATCTCGCACACTATGGTCCATGCGACCAATACCACCCGTCTAATGAGCACGAGGTAATCGTAATACCTTTTCGGTTCGAGTACGGCAACCATTGCTCCAACGGGCTCCCCCAGTCGAATGGGACGGATCCCTCAGTTTCTCTTTCTTCTCAGATAGAACAGAGCAACGATGGAGGCAACCACTCCAGCAAACGGAATCAGGGACGAATAGTCCCCCTGAGCAATTGCTGCATCATGTGGATTCAGAGGGTTGAGGCCTGCGGCTATTTCGCTGCCGTCGTCGATGCCATCCCCGTCCGTGTCTGACCGAAAGGGGCTTGTTCCGTAGGTATTGACCTCCTCCCAGCCCGACAGCCCATCATTGTCGATGTCCGACTGTTGAGGGTCTTGGTCTTGCGCGCCTGCAGAGCCAGCGATGTCATAGGGGCTGACACCATCATAGTCGCTCCATGCATTGTGTACCCAGACGTTGTCCATGCCACTGTCGTGTCCATTGGCTGTCTGGCTCCACACTATCGTGTTGTTTATGATCAAGCAGGCTTCAGTCAAGTGATCCAGAATGATGCCATAGCCGGTACTGTTCAGAATGAAGTTGTCGAGGAGCGTGATGTTTGCGGAGTCCATTAGCTCAATCCCGTTGTCCATGCTGTTGGTGATCTCGTTGTTGGCTATCGTCGAGTTCGAACTGTACGATATCGAGAGACCGTCCATATTCTCTGCCAGAGAATTGTCTCTGATCGTGTTGTTGTTGGAATAGCTCACGGCAATGCCGCTTTTCCCGTTGTTTGTGATAGTGTTGTTCTCGATCCTGAACCCTGTGGATGAAGTGAGGCTGATGCCATTGAACGTTCCGTTCACAAACGAACTATCTACCACAAGTCCATCAGCGACCGATGAGACCTCTATTCCCGATGAGACCGAGTACATTATCTGCGAGCTGCGAAGAGTGAAGTTGGCCCCTCCGGCAACATAGACTCCAACGGATGCGATAGTATGAAAGATGCAGCGGTCGATGGTCACCCTCTCGGACATGCCCAACACGACTCCGACACCAGAGTCCAGAAAGGTGACATCGCTAATGCTGATATCCCTCGAGTCCCGAACGTCAATTGCCGTAGAACAGTTGCGAAGCATGACCAACTCCACATCTATCTGGTCGCTGTTGATGACCAAGATTGCCTCATCAACATCACCCATGGACTGCCCCCGAATTGAGATGTCTCTACACGAAATCAGAACGATCTGTCCGAAGTCATCTACCTGAACTTCGATGTTCTCTTCTGAGTGCAGGACTTTGAGAGGCTTGCCATTGACATAGTTCTCAACAAACTTGTTAGGCGGACTGCCGTCCTTTGGTCTGATGTTCAGGCTACACCCGAACAGGGCGTTATAGGACATCTCGCATGAGAACGAGTCGTACACGGCGAGGCCAGTCCCACGACCCTTCACAGTGTTGTTCAGTGCTCTGCACTCTTGAGAGCTCGAAAACCCAATGCCCATTGACGGGTCGCCCTCAACAGTGTTATTCGAGACCAGACACTCTGAGGTATCGATGAGCGAGACTCCAACAAAGGACACAGATGCGTGGTTGCCATCCACGGTCGCGTTCGTGCTCTCAAACACGAGAGCGCCGATCCTCACATCCTGCATCTCATTCCCTTTGATGAACACGTTCGTTGTGTTTCTTAGTCGGATCCCCGTGCTACTCGCCCCTGGGAGTCCTGAGAGAAGACAGTTCTGAACCACGACATGGACACGCGTGTTCTCTATGTTGATGCAGGTTGAAATTGCGTTGATAGCCAGGTCATCTATCATATACGGATTATCAGCAGAGCCGTTTCCGGGCCAACCCTGCGCCTGAAAGTCGCTATCGCCGTAGATGATTATGGGGTCGTGGCTGGTGTACTCAGGCGTGATCAGTGGACTGTCACGTATGCTGGTCTCAAGACTTGGTGTGACTGATGAGAGTAGACCAAGCAGCCCCACAAGAGTGATACATGCTACAATCCGTCTAGATAACACAACATTCCCTGTGAACTTTACGTTATTTGTTTGTCGCAGTAGGCTTTCGATACATCTGCGCAATAGTGATAACTTAGTATCACCAATACTTGAGCAGTAGACAGCGAGAGTGAATGGACAATGTCAGAAAAAGATCTCCGCAAGTTCTCCTCAAGTCTTGACGATGCTGAAAATACTGCACGAATTCGTCTCTTCGGAAAGGCCTCCAAGAAGTATGAGGAGTTGGCTGATGTTGCGAGGCGACTCAAGCCTGAGATATTCCCCCAGCTGCAGTTCCTCTCAATGCTCTATTCGTTGATTGAAGACATTGAAGAAAAGCGTGACCCGTTCGAGACCGGCACGCTTGATGGGCTCCTACAGTTGGAGTCTCTAGTTGGCGACGCAGAGCTGATGATGACTCTGCCGGGTGGGAGGTTTGGTGAGATCTCCACTGGTCGAATCTTCACCGAGCTCAAGGCTGTCAAGTATCTGAATCAGGGAATGGCCAATAGAGATGCGGAGACGGTACGAAAGGCTGTTGATCTATTCATGTCCATTGGGGACGAACAGCTAATATTCTCGCGATATCTGAGACCGATGATGCGCCGGTCTTCGGGCAAACGGGCCGCATTAGAGTCTGAGGCTCGAGCACAGATAATCGAGGGTGCTCTGCTTGAAGACTCCAAGCCCTCAGAGGCGGTCTCTCACTACATGATAGCGGTGAGAGCTCTACGAGGCGCACGGCTGTACGATGAGGAAGTAAAATATCAAAGAACTCTGTTGGGTCTCCGAATCTCTCGCACATGTTGGTTCTGTGGTCGGAAGATTCAGGGTGCCTCACATCTTGTTTGGATGAATGCGTCTGTGAGCGAGTACTTTAAGTCTCTGCTGGAAAAGAATAGTGAGGATGTTCGGATGCTTGGTGACAACAGGGTCATAGCCTGTCGTGTCTGCTATAGTGCAATAAGCCAAGAGGCAAACAGGATTGCAACCAAGTACCACGAGGAGACCCTGCGATTGATAAAGAATCTTGTGAAGCGAATTCAAGCTTTGGAGAGGGCTGTATAGGAGGTTGAAGATGATGAGCGAAGTATACGCGTGTGGTAATTGTGGTGGGGCATTGGATGTCAAGAAAGGGGAGTCGATAGTGGAGTGTCCCTACTGTGGATTCAAGAATGAAGTGTCTCAACTCAAGGTCGACATGGACGCGTTCAAACAGGAGGTGCAGTCATGGCTTGTGGATCTTGGTGTTACTGCTCAGGCTGGTGTTGACGCGGGGCTGAGACGACTGTACTTCAACAATGAGATTTATCCTGACCTCGTTACACAGCTGGCGAACATCGTATCAAACACGGATGACATCCTCGACTATCCCCTGGTGTACCTGTCAATATACAAGAAGTTCCCTGACCTAGGACTGCGTCGTGAATGGTCTGCAGACATAGGCAAGCCAATGAAGGACTATGCTCGTCGTCTTGGCGCCCCTGACCTTCTTGCATTCGCCCCTGATGCTGAGAGCAAGCGAAAGATTCTTGATCTCCGACTGCAGGCACTGATGATTCCAACCCTTCTAGACATCGTCAATCTCAACGAG
>JAGSHP010000127.1 GCA_029855925.1 Candidatus Thorarchaeota archaeon
TGCCCATGGGGCATCGGTCACGCTCGCCATCTCGGCGACCTCGCTCTCACTCAGGAAGGATATGACATTTGGATGGGCCTTCACAAAGTAGAGCAGAATAACAAAGGTCATGATGGCCTCTCCAATCCCAATCAGGGCGTGAATCCCTGTGATTGCAACCAGCCCGACCAATCCAAAACCGGGCACCGTCTGCAGCTCAATGCCAAGAACGAAGGCGGCAACTACGACTGTGATGTATGATGCGATTGTTGTCCCGACAAGGACTGCATTCTTTTCGCTCATTCGCTTCTTGAGCGCCTTGAACAAGACGAGAGCCAAGAACCATCCAAGAAAGCTCGATAGTATACCCATGTTGAAAAGATTGAGTCCATAGGTCAGGATTCCACCATCACCATACAACGCCTGGATAAAGAGGACCAGTGCAATGACGAGAATGCCCGCCCAAGGTCCAAGCATCACTGCTACCAGTGTAGATCCGACAAGGTGACCGCTCGAGGGAGGAACTGGAAAATTGACATACTGTGCTGCAAATATGACTGCCGCCAGTACCCCAATGTATGGTACAGTCCGTTCGTCGAACTTCTTGTTCACCTGTCGAACTGATAGGTACAACATGATGGCACTGACGATCCACATCAGAATCTGGAGTGCCAGCGGAATTACTCCATCGGGTACATGCAATGTTGATTAGCTCCTAGAATTCGCTATCACAGGCGAACAAAAAGGTACTTAAGAGTGTTACTTATTGTAAATTTGTGTTACTATTGTGACTCTGTTGTGTCACTATTCAGAGGCTACAAGGTGCAGTACGATGACTGAGGAAGAAGGAAGAGGACTGAAGCGGTTTGGAGTGTCGATTCCCGAGGATCTATTGTCCAGATTCGATGAGATTGTGGAGTCCAAGGGCTACGTTGGTCGCTCAGAGGCAATTCGTGATGCCATGAGGGTCTTCATCAACCAGTGTGAATGGGAATCAAAACAGGAGGGACATCTTGCCACACTGAACATTGTATATAGACATCAACCACGACTCATGTCTGAACTGATCCGGGTTCAACACAGCTCCGATGCACATGTGATATCCACGGTTCATGTTCATCTGACACACACCCACTGCTTTGAGGCACTGACGATCAAGGGGAACCGTGAAGACATCCAGAATCTTGCAAACAAGATAGAGGGAATCTCCGGAATTGAGTATGCCCGGCTCTTCACATTCTCATTGCCCGATGATGATGAAGACGAGCACAAGCATGACCACCGCCACTGAGTGCTATTCGCCATGCGGTGAATGCAGCAAGAAGCACATACTTTGGAATCACTAACGGAAAATTATTAAAGCACTCAAAAGGGTACCACAACAGCAATGGCCCGAGTGGGGTAGTGGCTGGTCAATAGTCAAGTGACCCACTAAAACCTTGGAGACTGTGGATCTCTAGCGGCGGGTTCGATTCCCGCCTCGGGCCCCACATCGTACTAATTCTAACAATGACTTGGAATACATTCGGCTCTTAGGAAGAAAGAGATGGCAAAAGTGTGAACAACACTCATTTCTCGCTTCCGCAATGATTTAAACCATGGATATTTGTGACTGCCCTCGAAGGCAATCATGGAGCCGAGTCAATGTTTGAAGAGCATGGCAAGCCTAGGGAAGAGGTTCTGGGCAGACTTGATCAACTGCTCGAGGCTGATGCGACCTACAGCAGCGGCCATCCAGTAGCATCGATGTCTACAATCCCACATAGCCTCGGCGCAGAGGTCTTTGCTAAGACACTCGAAAAAAATGCAGGACGACTCCATACATTTCGAGGCTCTGCGCAGGTGGAACAAGAGGTCCTTGAGATGATAGGGGGCCTACTCAATCTGGACACACAACCATTTGGCACCACTACATCTGGGGGAACTGAGTCAAACATCCTAGCCATACTTGCGTTTCGTGAACTTGCCAGACGTAAGACCAAGAAACCTGAGATCATAGCACCAAAGACTGCTCATTCTTCCATAGACAAGGCGGGCTGGTTGCTGGGTGTGAAGGTCGTCAGAACACGCATTGACAAGGAGTATCGAGGGGTCCCAAGGGGAATTGAGAAGAAGATCAATGAAAATACTGTAGGAATTGTCCTGACCGCAGGAACGACCTATCTCGGTCAGATAGACCCAATTGAGAAGGTCGCCGAGATTGCACTGGACCACAAGATCCCGTTGCACGTAGATGCAGCATTTGGGGGATTTGTCATCCCGTTCCTCAAGGACATAGGGCGGGGAAGACACAGATTCGCTTTCGAGGTTGAAGGAGTAACAAGTGTCAGTGTCGATCCACACAAGATGGGACTCGCTCCAATCCCAGCAGGGGCCATACTGTTCAGAAACCACAAGTATGTGAAGAGAATCACCAACACCGTACCGTACCTACGCGGAGCCAGCTCGACACAGGTCTCAATACTTGGCACGCGTCCGGCAGCCTCCATTCTTGCGACCTGGGCAATCATGAAACACCTGGGACGAGAAGGATATCGAGATGTTGTGAGAGAATGTATGGATCACACTGACCATATCATGAAACGCATCAAGCACAATCCAATGCTGCGCGCTGCGATTGAGCCAGTAATGAACATTGTTGGAATTGAGAGTAGGGAAGTTCCTCTGGACACAGTTGTTGAGAGGATGGAGAAGAGAGGGTGGCGAATGGCGACATCACCGCTACCGCCGACAATGAGGATTGTGGTCATGCCTCATGTGACAAAGGGATCCATTAATGCATTCTTCAACGACCTAGATGACATTTCAACGACCATTCCTGCATGAGCTCATTTCTTGACGCGTTTGAGGGCGTCGACTTCCTCTTCAAGTTCGCCGACTCGTTTCCACAGGTCCATCAGGGCCGCTACGAGCACGGAGACCAGATAGCCATAACGAACAGCATACCCTCCCGAATCTGGGCGTTCAAGAAGACCTAGCTCCTCGAGGCGACGAGCGGCATTGGTGATGGACTGTTTGGACAGAGACTCATTTCCAGGGAGTGACTCAATCATGTCACGAATCTCTTTGGGCGCCGCAACAGGGCCCACTATGTTTTCCAGAAGCGCATGAAGAACGATAGTGCCGGTTCGCATTCTTGGACTGATCAGCTTCGAGAATGCTACATCCATGTCAGGTCGCATGAGAGGTCAACCGCTTGGATTACTATCGTATGGAATGAAAAACCTTTGTACACATGAATTGCTCCAACTCAACACTCACGACTTCTTCGAATCCTTTGGCTCTCCAGTTTCAATCAACGAGCCATGCCATCTTCCGATGACGGTATCGACCGCAAGTCCGATAAAGGTGTCACATCAAGAATCAGATGTGAAAAACAGTGAGCTTCAGTCGTGATAGGGTCATCTTTGTACCAGTGATACATACAGACGCAGAGAGCGTCAAGAGGGTAAGGGAGACAATCAAACAACAACGTCCGGATGTCGTTGCAGTCGAACTTGATAGAGAACGGTACGAACTTCTACAGAATCCCCCTGAACAGGCAAGTGTCGATCAGATGACCCCAAGTGGGGACATGATTCAGAACCTGATGCAGCAATTTGCACTACTTGAGAAGAACCTTGGCGACATGGTCGGCTCAGATGCGGGTGCTGAGATGCTGGCTGCAATTGAAGAGGGGAGGGCAATTGGTGCTAAGATAGCGCTCATTGATAGGCCTCTACAAATGACCATGCAGGCGCTATCACGTGTGCCACTTGATGAGATCTATCGATTGGCGGGGATGATTCCAGAGATATCCGTGGACACCGAGGGGGAGGATGCCACAGAAGTGATGGAGTCCCTCCGTGAGGAGGAGGGCGTGGCAACGCTCATGAACCAGTTTCGTGAAGAGTTTCCAAATATCAGCAGAGCTCTAATTGATGAGCGGGACGAGTTCATCGCTCGGGCATTGAGGACGATCTTGGATGATGTAGAGGGAAAGATTGTCGCTGTGCTGGGGGCAGGACACATAGAGGGGGTCAAGAAACAGCTACAGAGGCTCCTTCAACAGGAGTCCGCAGGCTAGAGGCCTAAGAGTGCAATCAGTTCTTCTATACCCTCGCCGGTCCTTCCGCTGACCTTCACAACTGGAAGCTTCGCGTCGACCTCTCGAATGTCCCGCACAAGCGCGTCAACGTCGAACTCAAGAGCCTCGGCAAGATCAATCTTATTGATGACAACGCCATCAGACCGCTTGACGGTCAGAGGGTGCTTGCGGATCATGTATGGTCCTTCGGTGATACTGACAACGACTATCTTCTTGTCAGCACCCAGGGGATATCCCGCGGGGCAGATGAGATTCCCAACATTCTCGATAAACACAAGGTCGTATTTTGACAGGTCCACGTCCTTCAGCGCAACTCGTACCATACGTGCATCAAGATGACAGGCAGTCCCGGTGTTGATCTGAACTGTGTCCACGCCATGGGAGGCCACTCGGTCAGCATCGATAGTGGTTGCGAGGTCACCGGCAACCATCAATATCCTGTACTTGGAGGAGAGTCGCTCGCAGAGGGCTCTGTCTCTTATACACAT
>JAGSHP010000089.1 GCA_029855925.1 Candidatus Thorarchaeota archaeon
CTGATGGGGACCCAGCCTCTGTCAATTGGTCGATTGATGAGCTTCCATGACGACTGGTGAAAATCAGGGGCCACCTCGAGAAAGTCCTCGTACCGAATCTTGAGTTCGTAGAGATTGAGTGGCTGTGGCAGTCGCGCACGTTCACTCAGACCGCCCATGGACTGCACGGTCCAGCCATAGGCGTCGTTACACAGCGTGATGACAAATGGTGTGTCTTCTTTCGAGAGATAGCGATTGACAGCCTTTGACTCAGCCTCAGCCTGATACTCCTTGAGTCGGGGATTACCAATCTTCTCCACAATCAGGCGCGCAGTACTGTAGATGAGAAAGTCACGTGGGTCGCGTGTATTCACGGTCTTGATCTCACCCTGTTCGAGTGCGGTCAGAACACGGTTCTCGGCCTCCGCCACAATGTAACGATTTGCAGGACTGTCTAACAGTTTAACAAGAGAACGAATATCTCGTGCCAGTCTCCGCGCGGCGCTCAGAGCCTGCTTTGAGAATGGATATCTGAGATAGCGATACTCGACGCTCAATGGGAGGCCTCCACAGAATCAGTCTGCATGGTGCCTAATAGGTCGGTTGATAGTCATCGACCCCCCGATTATAGAACTTCTTCCCACAGGAGGTGCACTTGAAGATCTCAACGCCCCTTGAAATCGCCCAGCTATCAAATACTCGAATGACCTTTGTGCTATTGCATCGGGGACAGTGGATGGTCTCATCATTGAAAGCCCAGGGGGAGCGATTCCTCTCATCATGTTCCTTTTCACTCGTGCGAATCACCTCAAGGTCTTGTGCCACATATCAGCACACGAAATTCATCAGGGCGGACATAACGCGTATTCGTCAGTCCCGTATCCTTGAGCATCTTGTCAATATCATCAATACTGTATCGGCACATGTGAATATATCGCCGTTGTGCCTCGGCCTCCGACATTCCCGATGCGGTCATGTTACGAACAAAGGCATCCCTGTCCCCTGACACGTAGTCGAAGACCATGCATACACCTTCAGAGGCCAGCGAGTCATAGGCCAACTTGAGAACTTCTCGCGGATGGTCCAACTCGTGCAACAGGAATCCCATGAAGACCAGATCAGCAGACTCGTGGGGCAAGTCCGGTAGTTGCTGGTCCAAGTCTGTGACCATCAGTTCAACAGTCACGGTCGTGGAGAACTCCTCAAGGAATCTTCGTGCCTGACTCAACATCTCATCACTTGCATCGATGCCACAGACCGCAATGGCTCCAAGACGACGCACGCAATCTACGAGAAAGAGACCCGGACCACAGCCAAACTCGATGATACGCTTTGGGATTGCCGGGCTCACAAGTTCTTCGAACAGTCTCCAGAAGGCATCTCCATAACGTTTGTTGTATGATGCCACAAGACCTGAGATGTTGGACTTGTCACGCCAGTCTGCACGACGCAAGTCGGTCATCATCAACGACGCCCTAGTATGAGGTCTGCGCGTCGGACAAGATGGAGAAACTCACCAAGGCTTTGTCGAAGTATCTCAGGATCGCTGTACAGCTGGCGGAGCTGTGCCCGACGGTCCTCTAATGAGGGATTGTTCATCTCGTTGATCAACTCGTATGCAGCATTGGGTCGTTCGATCCAGCGGCAGAGTTCAGCAAGATCAGAGTTGAGAAACAGGACAACAGGAGTCTTGCGTTTTCCATTGACCTTGAACAGTTGATGGAACTGTGCATTCTTGTCACTGTCTATTATGCGCAGATGGATCTTGGGACTGAGTGAAGCAATCCGAGCAAGAACAGGGAGATTACCAGCGGTATCGTTACATCGGTCCGTTCCTATGACCAGGATATTGACCTCGTTTTGAGTTCCTTGAATCAATGCGCTCTCTTCTTCGCTTATCATCAGGTCGTTAAACCGTGCCTTCATCAGTTCCACATTTTCTCTTGCAGACTCAAGGAACTCTTCATAGGGTACGGCTTTTTCCCACTCTGCGTTATAAGACATGATAGTTCCACCACTTTAGAAGGTGAGAATTCTCAAGGATACATGATTTTTGAGAATAAAAGCATATCTCGGCGGGCAATTGTTGATGGTCTCAACTACAACTAGGGGAATCCAGTCATCTCCAGACTCTGCCATTTATATCAACAGGATACGTATGGTAACTATGACCGAAGTAACGATTATCTCGTGCTGTGGTCTGGTATGTACGGACTGCCTTGCCTACAAGGCTGCAAAGACGGATGATGACGATCTCCGAGAGGACTTGGCCAAGAAGTGGTCCACGAAGGAACTTGTACTGTCACCTCAAGATATTGACTGTGATGGCTGCAGAGGGGGCATGGGAAACCTCATGAAATTCAGCCAGATGTGCGAGGTGAGAAACTGCGCCATCGAGCGCGGCGTCGACAACTGTGCTCACTGCGACGACTATGCCTGTGATAAGCTTGAGCGACTGTTCGGTTCTGTTGGAGAAGAGGCGAGAGCAAGACTGGACAAGATCAGAGCTGCATTGTAGACGGGAAGAGGCTGGAGTAGTCTCGGTCACCTGTTGCACTTATCAAAGTATGAGATACTGAAATAGTCGGCAGATGGCGATGAAACGGTCCGGTATAGCTGACTTGAAGCTACATCCAGGAAAGGCACCTCACTGGCTCGTAAAGAGAATGATACCAATGGCCAGTGCGATCTGCGAGTTCATTGTCGATGAGTTCGGGACTGAGGAGTTACTGCGTCGGCTGGCGGACCCCATCTATTTTCAGGCATTCGCAAATGCGCTTGGCTACGACTGGGACAGCTCCGGTTCGACCACTGTCACATGCGGGGTCTTGAAGTCGGCTCTCGACTTGGAAACTCATGGAGTGTTTGCAGCCGGAGGGAAAGGTCTCGCCTCACGCAGAGTCCCGGAACAACTACGAGCCCTAGAGGACTATGGTCTGGATGGGGCAGGTCTTGCTGAATATAGCAGGATGACAGCAAAGATCGATAATGCTGCAATTCAGGATGGTTATCAGTTATACCAGCATGTCTTCTTTGTTGATGTGGACGAGAACTGGACAGTGGTTCAGCAGGGAATGAACGGAGCAACCGGAGATGCACGCAGATATCACTGGAGTTCGCAGGATGTCAAGAGCTTTGTAGAGGAGCCTCACTCGGGCATGATCTCGGGTGAGATAATGGATTCCGCACTCGACATGACAGCAGGCGAGTCCGAAGAGTGCAGAAAGGTGTCGGTTGACATAGTGAAGGAGGGCCCCCTGAAAATTCGGAGAATGTTCGAGAGCATAAAGCCGTACGGTCAGACCACACTTCTGCACTGGACTGACGGACCGGACGAGGTTCCGCAACTGCCCTCTTACAAGGTGATACCAAGACGAATGGACTGGAACGCTGTCAGACGGGCGTACGAGACCCAGCCAACGAACTACGAAGACCTTGTGGGGATTCATGGAATCGGGCCTGCCACGATCCGCGGGCTGTCACTGATATCTGAGTTGATCTATGGGTCTCCTCCGTCGTGGGCGGACCCGGTCAGAATGACCTTCGCATTTGGGGGAAAGGATGGCGTGCCGTTCCCAGTCCCGCGTAGGGACTACGATAAGGCCATCGAGTTCATGGAACTGGCTCTCCAAGAGGCAAGACTTGGTAGGCGTGACAGAGTCGTGGCACTGAAGAGGCTCCGCAAGTTTGCACCACCCATTCTGAGTGATGCGTAGGTCCTACTTCGACTTCTTCTTCTTCTGTTTCTTACGACGCAGCTCGAATCGGTCACTGAAGGTTCGGGTCATTTTCTCCTTCTCGCGACGTTTGCGGTCAGCACGCTTGATCTTGCCACAGCTGACTCTGACAGCACGGGCAATTGGGGAGATTCGCTCGACCTCATCCTTGCGCCCCTTCTGCTTGAACAGACGAATCGCATGCTCCCACGCCTCAGATGCCTCACAGAACCTTCCAATCTCGACACAGGTGGATGCATAGGCATCCCACACCTCGGGCCAGTTCTTCTCGATCCTCACAAGACGCATCCAAGTCTTCCGGGCCTTGTCATACTCTTTGAGACCCATAAAGGAGAGAGCCAGATTCATCAGTGCAAGCTTGTACTTGGAGTCGATGTCTACGGCTCGACGAAAATGAATGACAGCCTCCTTTAGGTCACCGGACCTGTAGGCGACCGTGCCCAAGGCGTTCTCAATAGAGGCGTCCTGTGGCTTTAGCTTTGCCGCTCTTGCCAGTGCCTTCTTGGCAGGGCGATACCTCTCTGCACGCAGGTTGATCTCACCAAGGACCCGCCATGTCTCCGGGTCATCCGGGGATATCTTCGTCGCCTGTTCGGCAGAGGATAAGGCAGGGTCCCAGCGCTCAAGTATGGACAGGGCTATTGCGCGCCTAACGAGAGCAGGCACAAAGTCGGACTTGATCTCAAGCGACTGGTCATAGTAGGAGATGCTCTCCTTGGGACGACCCAGTTCGACCAGTGCATCGCCTATCCGTAGGTAGAGATGCTCGTCGTCCTTCACCGTCTGTGCAATCTCCTGAAGGACCTCCAGCTCTTCGGTTGGTCGCCCCAGCGCCTTTAGCGCGGCAGCCTTGAATTGGAGAGCTCGGATATTGCCCGGCGCGATCTCGAGCGCCTTGTTGAAGGACTGAAGAGCCTCCTTTGCCTTGTGCGGACCAATCGATAGAAAGACTATGCCGCGATTAAGATACGCTGGCGCAAGATGTGAGTCCAGACGTATGGCACGGTCCAGGCTTCGGAGCGCCTCACCGTAGTTCTCCATCTGCGCAAGAACAACACCCTTGGCATTCCACGCCTCGGCGTCTTCGGGGTTAGTCTTGAGATGAGCCTCAATCGAGTGGAGCATTTCTTCAGGGGATGACATCAGAACCAGTCAATCCATCAGTGGTGACCTAAAAAGGCTTGAGATATATAGACACGCATACCAGCACCACATCCTAATTCTCCTTCATCAACTAACTGGCGAAATAGTCCTCATGCACTGCCATGATTGCGGTCTCCATGTCTTCCCGCCGTACAATGAAATAGTATGCCACCTCTGATGCACCAGCCGCAAACATCTCTACATTGACTCCCTGCCGAGCAACTGCTGAGAAGACACGAGCTGCCAGGCCATGCGTCGAAAGGAGCCCTTCACCAACAACGGCGATCAGGGCCACATCATCTCGTGTCTCGGTTCGTTCAATTACACCGCCCACAAGTCCATCTAGGACCTCTCTGCTTCGTACAATGTCAGAACTGTCAATTAACAGATTGATGCAGGTCTGTGATGTGATCACAGAGTAGATGTTGATGTTTGCGCGAGCCAGCATACGCCCTATATTGCCTATGATGCCCGGCTTGTGCCCTACGCCCACTCCGTGTATGCGGAGAACAGCAAGGTTTCTGTTGTAGGTCACACTCTTGACCACATCTTCGCGGCGATTGCTGTCAGCACGAATGACGGTCGATGCTCCAGAGGGGGCATGGACGTTTCTCACTATGATAGGGATACCTGTGGCAATGAGAGGCTCAACGGTACGAGGATGCAAGAGCTTTGCCCCAAAGTATGACAGCTCGGCTGCCTCGCGATAGGAGAGCAGGTCTATGCTCCGGGCGTTGGGAACAAGCTTGGGATCGGCTGTCATGAACCCACTCACGTCCTTCCAGATCTCTACCGCATCTGCATCAAGCGCACGGGCAATCGCGGCAGCGCTATAGTCAGAACCATTCCGCCCAAAGGAAGTTATACGTCCCTGTTCATCTCGACCAAAGAAACCAGTGATGACAGGAACGACCTTCTCTTGCAGTAACGGAAATACGTAGTGCTGGAGGTTCTCACGAGTTGCATGCAGGTCTGCAGTTGCATTATCACTCAGACCATCGGTGATGATCCCAACCTCATCGGCCTCAAGAGACCGGGATGAGACCCCCATGCTGTTGAGCGTAGATGCAAGAAGAACTGCGGAGAGTCGCTCCCCCTGAGAGAGAACAAGAAGCCTCACAACCTCTGTCAGCTCACCCGTATAGGAGATGCCATAAAGAAGGCGCTCAAGCCGCTCCATCCGTAGGTCAATGGTCTGGAGAGTCCCGGTACTTGTTTCTCGATCAGTCAGCACCCGTTTCGCAATGCCAGCATGGATGGAACGAATCCTCGCAATGCTTTCAGGAATACGGTCTTCGTCTTCCAGCGCGGAATCGGCTGCGCTGTGAAGCATGTCTGTGACACCATATACTGCCGAGACCACGGCGATGATCGATTCCCGCTTCACCTCGTCCTCAATGATCTTCGCAACTCGCGCGAATGAGGTCTCATCTCTCAGGCAACCGCCTCCAAACTTCAGGACTCTCAATCAGTTCACCCCCCTCACTGGCAGATAGCCCTTGGCCGCCGCAAACTCCGCGTTCAGAACGGACGCTCCAGCCGCACCACGTATCGTATTATGGACAAGCAGAAAGAAACTCAGAAGCCCGTCCTTCTCGCGGATTCGCCCAATCTTCACACTCATTCCATGGTCCTGCTGGGTGGTGGTGAGGTCTCTACGAGGCTGGGGACGGTCAGGATCCGTCAGTACCACGATGGGGTGCGTGGGCGCCGTGGGCAGATGGAGTTCTTGAGGCGCCCCAGAAAAGGTGGAGAACTCCTCCTGCGCGGTCTCAACACTGACCCGCTCCTCGAGCTCAACGACCACGCTCTCAAGATGTCCGTTTAGGACAGGCACCCGCACACAGGATGCATTGATACGAAAGTCCGCAAACTCGATGTGATCATCACGGAGTACACCAAGTATCTTTCGTGGCTCGGTCTCCAGTTTGTGTTCCTCGTTCGGAATGTAGGGGACCACATTCCCAAGAATATCCATGGATGCCACGCCTGATCGCCCGGCCCCAGAGAGAGCCTGATAGGTCGTCACCGTGACACTGCGAATGCCATATCTTTGGAGCGGCCTCAGACCAAAGACCAACCCAGAGGTGGAGCAATTCGAGTTTGCCACGATGTACCCGCCGTTGTACTGCTGATGGCGGACCAGTCCCAGATGGCCGGGATTGATCTCAGGAATCAGAATCGGCACGTCCTCGCGCATTCTATGATATCCTGCATTTGTGAAGACGGGCAACCCGTGGCTTGCCAACTGATGCTCAATGGGGCCCGCCACATCACTGGGGAGGGCGCTGAATACAACGTCCACATCAGCATCAAGAAGCGGACGTATCCGGGTCTCGCTCACTACAAGACCACCAACACTCTCTGGGGGCGTCCCTTCGATGAACCAGTTGGTTGCCTCAGTGTACGTGCGCCCAGCGGACTGGGAGGAGCCAGTCACAAGTGCAACCTTGAAGAGTGGATGGTCATGCAGAAATGAGATGAATCGCTGACCTGTAAGACCTGTGGCCCCCAGTACTGCGGCTCTTAGACGACTCAGTAGCACCACCCCCCATCCACCTTTGCTATCAGGCCTGGGTCAACCTGAGCATGTACCAGTTCAGGCAAGTCGCCACCAATACCAATTATGTCTCCGACGATCACCATCGCGCCCTCTACACCATCGACC
>JAGSHP010000312.1 GCA_029855925.1 Candidatus Thorarchaeota archaeon
CATGTGCACTGACGACCGCAACACGCTGGACCTCATCTCGAAGGGTCATATTGACTCCATGATCCGAGATGCCATTGCACTGGGTATCGACCCCGTTCTTGCCATCAAGGTTGCGACAATTTCAACCGCTCGTCACTACGGTCTGCAATATGTGGGTGCAGTCGCTCCGGGCTATCACGCAGATCTTGCGGTGCTGGGGTCTCTGGAGAAAGTCGATGTCAAGATGGTCTTCAAGCAGGGCACGCTGGTGGCAAAGGATGGGAAGATGGTCCGCGAGTTTGGGACCCAGGAGGAACCTCGACTCAGGCGCTCTGTCAACATCCACTGGCTGGAGCCTGAGGACTTTCGCATCGAGGCTCGGGGGGATCACATGAACGTGATCGGGATGATTCCACATCAATTAATCACCGAACGGTTGATTGAGGAGACCCGAATAGTAGACGGACTTGCTGTGCCTGACATTGACCGGGACTTGGCTAAGATAGCTATCATTGAACGTCACAATGCCACCGCTCCGCATGCTATTGGCTTTGTGAAGGGTACAGGCATTAAGGAGGGCGCAATGGTCTCGTCGATAGCGCACGACAGTCACAATATTGTCGCAGTCGCCACAAACGATCACGACCTGATTGAGTCTGCGATTCAGATTGTCAGAATGCAGGGTGGTATTGCAATTGTTCGTGATGGACAGGTGATTTCATCCCTGCCCCTCCCGATTGCAGGACTAATGTCCGACAAGCCGATTGAGGAGGTCAGCGAGAAGCTGAAGGAGCTGAAGGAGGCTGCTCATGAGATAGGGAGTACTCTTGACGAGCCGTTCATGGCAATGGCGTTTCTATCGTTGCCCGTGATTCCTAAGCTTAAGATCACAGACCGTGGTCTCGTCGATGTGGAGAAGTTCCGACTCATCGACCTCTTTGATGTCTCCGAATAGAGCCTTGGAGGTGCAGCACCGCCCCCGCTAGTGAGGAGCGTGCTGTCCCTCTGACATCCTCCTTATCTCTTCTTGTGCAAATTTGTACTGCTTGTACTTCTTGTATCCTGTGCGAATGGCCAGTAGGGCGCCCGTGAATATCAAAGTGACAGCCACGAGAAATGCTCCAAGAAATACAGCCACAATTGTCGTATCTGGGAGAGATAGAAGATTGAAGAATAGCCCCCTAAACACAAGATACGCCACCTCAATTACCAGAAGTATCAACAGGATAATCCCTGAGCTGAGTTGCCGTTCGTGAATGTACACCTGGAGTGCTACTTGCATTACTACGGCTGATAGAACATTGCCAAGTATGCTGAGGATGATCATGAGGTCGCCGGGGAAGAAGTAGTATGGAATATTGCCCGCCTGCCCCCAAGGAGTGAAGTACTGCAGGTAGAATAGCGTCAGGACAAAGATGAGTTCGAGGATCATCAGCATGATGCCGCCAAGACCAGTTATTCTGAGAATGACATTGTCTATGTGGTCTGCCCAGTCCATGTTAGTGAGTCTTTGATACTCCTCATCCAGCGGCTTAGCCCATTGACTGGCTGCGACACAGGATGGCTTACGGCAATTCACTATAGTGAGCAACTTCCCACCATAGTCCCCGACCCGTTTCTCCATGCACTCCTCACAGATCAGGTCGCCACAGACGTGACAGACACCCTTTGCCAGTCGCCCAGGATGATTGACACAGTCTCGGCTCTGGCTGGATCCCAGTACTGGACTGCCGCAATACTCGCATCGATTGATCTTGTCGCTGTAGAGAATAGTGACCTGACCCCCACAGACCGGACACATGATTGTAGGTGGGTGATATCCGACATCTGACAAGTCTAGGTCCTCCTAGTGTACTTTTGGTCAAGCTTTCTGACGCGTTCGTCATACCCTCGATAACGTCTAACCGTTTCTGCACCTGTGGATGGTTTGGAGTCCCACGGGCGATGCTCGGCTCTGATCGGGGTGACGGGAGTACGCACAGGCTTGCCAATAGTAATGCCCTTCTCTCGAGCCTCTGCAAGACTGATGAAATCCGTGTGACGAATGATTCTGACAGCCTGGATGGTCACGCTCACAAGACCCGCATAGAACAGGATTGGTATGATTATGATTCCTGCGGCCAACATTAGAACTGCAACAGCAACTGGAATTGCCACAATAATGAGAATGAGAACAAGCAGAGCTGAACCAGCATCGTTGTTTCCACCCCCACGTGAACTACCTTTGGCCATGCTCGCGGCAACTCTAAAGCCGATCTCCAGTACGTACCTCATGGACCTGGCATAACCCGCAAGAAATCTCTTGTAGAGTCCGCCAATCTTCTCAAATCTGCCTCCAGCTTGAGAGAAGAGCTCGTCAATTGGAATCACGAGTGATGCAGTTGTCACGGCCGGGCGATAGCGACCCTCAAAGCACTTTTCGCACAAGAAGATGGTTGACCCATGCCAGCGCTCATCAACTGGGGGTTCCTGAGCTGTGAGACATCGCCTGCAGAAGTGTTCACCGCACACCGCACAAGTTGTTGCAGCAAGGTACTCTGGATGATTCTTGCAAGGTACAAAGACGCTACTGACCCCGAGTGTCACACCGCAATACTGACACTTGACCGTGTTGTCCGAAGCGACCTCGGTGAGGGGAGTTGCGCCCCCACAGTTGGAGCACAGAATTGCCATACCCTCTTTCGTCTCAATCTTTCTGACTTCTAGGATGTGTTTCTCCTCTTCTGGAGACAACGGTTGACCATCCGGTCCAACTATTCTTGGTTCAAGTGGACTGGGGAGAACACCCCGCTCGATCAGCATGGCTCTCTTCTTGTCGCGTACGATTTCAACACCCGGCGGCGGTACCACCTTGTCCCACCGCACGATGAGATAGAGCGCGAACGCTGACTCGATGATCATAATGCCTGCCGCGAGATTTCCAATGAATACATCGATGGTCATCCCAAAGAACGGAAATGACCAGTGGTATCCGATCCCTCTCCAGTAGAGAAAGTACCCACTTAATATAACTGCGAACAGGCTGTAGAGTATCTGGGCAATGACAGCGTTTCTGCGAAGGTCGTCCACATAGTTCCCGATGACCAGCCCAGGAACGGCCACGCCGAAGAGCAACAGTAGTGTATAGACAAGACCCATGTCAGCAATCTGAGGAACACCATAAGCCCATGCCACAAAGAGGCCAATACTTGCAAGAAGTCCGAAGAACCCAAATAGCATCTGCGTGAGTCCAATGAATCTCAGACCTCGCGGGCGGTCAAGTATAGTATCCATTGTATTGTCAGATTCCAACTCTCTCAACTCGTTCTTGTACGCGCTAACGAACCTGGAATATGACATCTTCCGCCAACTTGCTTTTTATCTTTGTGGACAGAGTGAGCCTCTCATTGCCCTCGCCTGACCAACCAATTTATAACCTGTACTCTCTCAGGCACTGATACACATCACTTAGCGAAATGAGGTCATGAAACCTTTGAGTCATTCTGATGACGATTCTAGAACCGACCCGCATCTTGGTCGTGTCGAGAAAATTATGCGTGCTCTCGAATTGACACAGGGCGTTGAGATCGCACGACGGTACCTGGCAATGAATGCATTTGATGGAGCATTGACCATGCTTGGTCTCATAATGGGCGGTCTTCTGACCATCGACACAGCAAATCCCACCCCCGGGTTCAATGCAATCTTGCTTGCTGCTCTGGGTACAAGCATTGCTATGGCGGTCTCAGGGCTCAGCGGCTCGTATCTTGCCGAGTCAGCAGAACGCGAGCGTGAGGTTGAAGAGATAGGCAAGGCAATGCTCACAGATATGAGCCACTCTATGTATGCCAAGGCGTCTAGGACAACCTCCGTTGTTGTCGCACTGGTCGATGGACTGTCACCTGCAGTCGCAGCACTGATCATCATGGTGCCGTTGTTACTCGTTCCTGCGGGCATTCTCGAATGGCATCTATCATTCCTTCTTGCCATAGGAATCTCCATGCTGCTGCTCTTTGTGCTGGGACTATTCTTGGGGTCGGTCTCAAGGAAGAGCATCTGGGGATACGGCATGAAGACCCTGTTTGCTGGCATCCTGACCGCACTCCTGCTGTTCGTGGTTGCAATGCTAACTGGTGGTGGTTAGAATCTGACTCTATCCATTCAAGATTCCTAGTCGATATCAGTTCAAACTAGGGCTGCCATCACGGGGATGTCCTGTCATTTCCACGGGAGCATGCCCAAACCACACAGTCGGATGCAGATGTCCTTGGCTTCCCTGTCCATGTGGGAAAGTATGATAAGAGGGAACTACTATCAATAGACAATGCGGAGGTGCTCTTCTGACGATTGAACGATTCGAGGTAGACTCGCGTGCTAAGCTCATTTCATCTGGAGAGTCGGTTGATTCTCTCGATTCATCAAAGGTCCTAGTCTTCATCGATCATGACGAGAAGGTGATCTATCTCTGGCGTGGAAGAAAGGCTGACGTAGTGAAAAAGCTCGTTGGAACAAGGGTCGCAGCCAAACTCAGCCACACTTATCCCGACTATCGAATTCGTCCAATAGGAGAAGGAAGCGAACCAGCCGCGTTCAAAGCACTTCTTGCGGAGAAATAGATGACCAACTCGGATACTTGGTTGTCTTCCTTGTCTTCTTTGTGGGTGCACTCTGTATCCCTCTTTGCATCCTTGTGTCACAAGAAGTTTATAGGCGGATGACACGTAGAATTATAGACTGCTCTAGGTGTGTATCTTGGACAACAGTCAAGAAGGAACAAATCTTTTCATTGATCGAGAGCTTCGAAGGGTAGAGCTAGCCCTAGGCCCTGCCAAATATGTGTACCCACTGAACTCCATTCCGGATAACCTTCTCCAGAATTTCTTGCGATTGTCCGACCTGCCGACAGACCCAGAGGTTGTCCTATCACGTTTCTACTCGCCATCAATACCGACTGCCGATGTCTGCACAGTGAATCCCATGAGCCCCTTTCCCACGAACTGCGCGCCCAAGATTATGTTTCTCACGTTGAAAGACGATGTGTTGGAAAGGGAGATTGATGACATTGAGAGCAAGGTCTTATCTCTTCAGGGTAGGTCCTTTAAGGAGACCGTCCCAGAGCGTTTGGAGTTATTCCGAGACCTCTATCTCGATGAGTCAAAGATCGACCCTCATCGATTCGGCGCTGTGGAGATCTTTGGAGGCAAGACGTATCGAAACATGCTGAACGACCCCAGAGCAACACTGGTCTTCCAATGGCTCGATGAAAAAATAGTCTCTCGCTGTGTCCAGTTGAACTGTATTGCTGAGATCGAGCCCCGAGGCAGCGTCTTCTATCGCTTCATTCGAGCTCTACGTGCTCTTTTCACTCGAGACTATCTTGACCTACTTGGTAGAAAATATGCATGTGCCTACAAGTTCTGGATTTGTGAGAGCCAGGTCAAAGACCTTACAGATCCACAGGGGTTTGCCCTCTCAGAGTAGACTTGTCGGCAGACGGTAGGTGAGAGTCATCTACTGCATCAGAGTTTCGACGCTGCGTCGCCAATCAGAGTCACCTGTTCCATTTCCTGTCCTCGAGGTAGCATCAGTATTACATGCGAGACTCCAAGTGCTGCGTACTCCTTCAGCCTCTCAATCACGTCATCAACTGTTCTCCAGAGAGCGGACGATACACGCTTGCGATACTCTTTGACTGGAACTCCTCTCTCCTTTGCACTCTTTGAGATCTGCCTCTCCATCTCCGACCGACTTGTGAATATGTGCGACCAGAGCCCAACTGAACGTTTCACATCTCCAGGTCTTCTCCCAGCCTCTTGTATCAGTTCGTCCAGCTCACTGTAGATCCGTCTGCAGTCGTCGGGTGAGAATCTCCATGCAATGTTCAGGCCATCACCATAGTGTGCTGCAACACTCAACATTCGCGACTGGGCCTTCATTGTCCCGACCCAAATGGTGGGATGCGGCTTCTGCACGGGCTTGGGGAAGGAGATCAAGTTCTCGACGGCATAGTATTTGCCATGGAACGTGAACCGTTCCTCGGTCCATGCACCGCGGATGATCTGTATTGCTTCTGTGAGTTGTTCAATTCTCGTCCTATCACTCGGGTAGGGATATCCATATGCCTTGTATTCTAACTTTTTCCACCCTGCTCCAATCCCAAACTCGAGCCGACCGTCTGAGAGCACATCTAGGGTTGCACCCATCTTTGCATGCAAGGCGGGCTGCCTGTACGAGTTGCAGAAGACAAGACCGCCCACACGAATCTCATCCACCTCTCTTGTCAACGCA
>JAGSHP010000188.1 GCA_029855925.1 Candidatus Thorarchaeota archaeon
CTTCTTTTGTCTTCCCAATGAGTGCGCTCAGCAAGGCGGAGATCTCCTCAGCCCGCTCCATACTAACGCCCCAACTATTGATTGGAAAGCCTTCAGGACTGATGAAAAGTGCAGCATAAACGTCAGGAAACTTACTTGTGATGTTCTGAATGATTCTTTCGAAGATCTCTCGCTTTGGCATTGCTGGCATATGTTTTCCACATCCGTTGTTGGGACCTGAATCCCCTTAATGAGCAGTGTTCGCGACCTTAGAAAAGGTTTTTCCTGTTAAATGAATTGTGTGGAAACCAACATATAACCGCTCTTGAACGACAAAATCACTGCTAACAGGTAACATACAATGACCCTAAAGTACAATGATGAACTTCTTGAACTCGATGGTAAGCATCTAAGACTGGCCAGATTTGTCTCAAGAACCACTCCTGCGCCCATTTTCAACTTCTATGTCGCGGTCATCATTGTCTTGTCATCCCCAATCGGACTCGGTCCGATATTGAGTCAAGTGGATGCGCTACTCATCTGTACGGCGTTGATGGTCGTCGCGCCAATTGTCCCAATCGTCTATAGTGCTTGGAAAGGGCATGTGGACCTCGATGTCTCAGTGAGAGACCATAGAACTAGATTCTTTTTGTTTTCACTTGCATGCTATGCCACCGCGTACATGATCTATGGTTGGTTTCAGTGTGATGTATTTCGTGTACTTGCCGCTGCGTACTTTGTAGTCACAACAGTGGTCATGATCGCCACATTCTGGACAAAGGTGTCTGTCCATGCAGCGGGGGTCGGAGGACCCAGTACTGCACTCATCTACATGTATGGACTTGTCACCATGCCAGTCGTTATCATCTGGATTGCGGTGGTATGGTCCAGAGCCGTACTTAGGCAACACACTCTCTACCAAGGAATGCTGGGTGTGTCCATAGGAGTGATTGTGACACTTACCACATACATTCTTTTGTATCCAAGCTAAAATAATTCAAATGTATGCACATCACCAAAAGTCTTATGATGGTACGGTAGTTGGCACGTCCCGCGCGAGTGATACGCTCGTGGGGACAGCAAGTAGCATCATGAAATAAGCGGGCTATCCGTACAGGTAAAAATTAAACATAAAGTGGTGCTAATAAATAAGAAGGGACAGGACCAAGCTTGCCAGAAACAATCATTTGTCCAGAATGCGGTAACAAGGTTGCAAAGGGCTCAACTCACTGTCTTCACTGTGGAACCAGACTAGATACTGAGAGCCTTGAAACTGGGCCAGCCCCAGCGGCCTCAACAACTACGTCTACAGCCGAGGCACATCTTGAGTCACTTGAGAGCAGAATGACAGAAATGCTCTCTGACGAACCCGTAGTCTCCTCAGCATCTGAGGACAGTGGGGCTGATGATCTGCCGCCGATTGATGATGACCTTCTTACAGAGCCCGAAACGGGCGGCACAGAAATGCACGAAACAGAAGAGATCCGCGTCCCAGGTGAGAGGACAGAGAGCAGGGAATCAGAGGGCGCCCTAGAATGGGAGGTCGAAGAGTCTCTCGAAGGAGGAGTGCCGACTCCTGAGGGGGCGGAGACGATACGTGAAATTGATCCCAGTGCCGTGAGGGAAGTCGAGGCAACTGTTGAATGGGAGATTGACAGTGACGAGGTAGTAGAAGGTGACCCGTTCAAGGAGATCGAACCACCTGTCCCGAAGGTCATGGAACCTGTCCATGCCAGAGAGATGGATCCGGCACTTGCAGAAGAACTGGAACCAATCACAGAGTTTGCATCTGCTCCAGAAGATGCCAAGACTCATCTATTCACTGACAAGGACACTTCAAGAACCGCTAAGGCAGTCACTCACCTGTTCCCAGAGGGGAAGGGGACGACCAGCAAGGAATTCATTGACATCGTTGTTGGCAAGCCCAAGAGAATCGTCATTGAAGAACCTATGCCAGAGCTCGAGACTCCAACATGCCCAAGCTGCGGGACCATAATCACAAGCGACGGCTTCACGTACCCAAGCTATGTATACTCAACAATGGCAAGAGCTAGGATGGAGCAGGGAAACGATCTACTCAAACGAGGGGACCACGAGAAGGCGATTGAGGCTTATGAGAGAGCAAAACTGCTGTATGAGAAAGCAGGGGACAAGAAAGGCGTTGAAGAAGCAACTGGCAAAGTGGATGAGGGATACGAGTCCATGGCTGAATCGCATTACTTGGAAGCGGAGCAGCACCTAAAGCAAGACGAGTTTGAGTGGGCGATTGTACAGTTCAGGAAGGCCCGGGAACTCTATATGTTCACATCGCTGGTGAAAATGCGGGCAAAGTGTTCCGAGCGAATACAGCGGACCTATGAGGAGTGGGGAAAGTCGTTGGAGGCTGAGGGGGACAGACTCTCAAAGAGAGGAGACAGTCGACGAGCACTGACTCTCTACCAAGAGGCTGCTGAGAAGTACCGGCTTGCTGACGCGAAGAAGAAACTGAAGGGTCTCGAGAAGAAGATCCTTAGGGCATAGGAATCCCACTGACAAACCACATCTATGCAGATGGACCTGCATCCAAAAGAGACCTGCCAGCACCAAACACCAGCGGCTACAACTATTCTAGATCCAGTCACCGGTCTCGAGTTTCGTTGGCAGGTATTCGTCTGTCAGAAACTCAAAACTATGACTCGCAAATGCCTGAATCTCCGCCTTCTCTCTCAGCCGAAGCATCAGTTTCAGGTCCTCTACCCATTCCTTATTGCTCTGGACGAATGGTTCCTTTAGCATGTCCTTGACCCGCTTGATGTCAGCAGGCTCCATGGGGATTCTCACGGATTTTGGAATGTTATATGCATCGAGGTCTCTGCTCAGAACCCCCAGCAGCTTCAATTCTGGAGTGGCAATGAACGGGGACTCGTAGCTGAGCCGTTTCGATCCTCTCAGGAATACCGAGTAGATGTAGTGTCCATACGGGTCAGAGTCGACAAGTGCAAATGCGGGGATTTCGAGCTCCTTGACGAGGCGTTTGAGAAATGCTCGTGTCGCCATGTCGCCTGAACCCTTACCGGTCAGTACGATGCACGGTTGTCTGTTCCAATACTTGGCCTCTGCAAGCCGCATGACAGCCGCGTCCTTCTCAGACAGAAGAATGAACTCGGCATCGCTCTCTACTATCTCCACCTGGTCCAGGAATGGTGTGATTGCCCAGCCTCCAGTTCCCATCTTTGTTAGATCGATGAGATCGCCACCATCGCGAATAATGACTCGGCCCATGGCCGAACCTCGGGCGGAGGCAACTACATGGATGCTATCACGGGTCGTTCGTAACATTGAGGCAACGTCTTCGATTATCTTGTCACTGTATTTTTGATCCCTGAAGAGATTCACATCTGAATAGTAGATCTCTCGTTTCGTTGCATGTAGATTGGACTGAAGAAGATTGAACACGATCTCCATGACTCGGGCTGTTCGTGTTGCATCAACCACGGAGGCAAGCGAATGGTATGGTCTTGAGAAGGTCTTCATTCCCAGCAGAAGGAGGTCTCGAATCTCATCCCAGACAATATTGTCACTTGAACGGCTCGGAATCTCAAAGGCTGGACGACCTGTCGTAATAGCTTCATTTAGAACTTCCATGGCCTCTTCAACGAGCAAGTCTATAGTATCTTCACGGGGCAGCGATACAACCTCGACGGTTTCCTGCATCTCCTCTCGTGCAGCCTCTCGTGCTGCAGCCTGCGACCATCGAGCCTTCATCTCTTTCTCCAGGTCAACTACGGCC
>JAGSHP010000088.1 GCA_029855925.1 Candidatus Thorarchaeota archaeon
GCAGATATCCACTCAGGCTGAAGAGACCAAATCGCTCTACGAAGGCATCACTACCAGACTGGACAATAGAATTGCAGAGAGCGTTTCGACCATCCGCTCGCACGTTGAACGTGTGGACACGGACATCGAGACGGCGCTCGCTGACCAAATGACTCGACTCGACACTCATGCTGACGGCATTCGTCAAGAGTTCCACGTTCAGATTGACGAGCTGACTCAACAGTTCATCTCGTTAGTACAGGGTCTCGAGGTCGCCTTCAATGGATTCCTGTCAAATCAGACGCTCGAGGCTCGCGACCTGATAAAGTCAACTCACACCGCCTTCAAGGAGGCAGTCAAGCAAGAGATGTCCACCTTGCATGACGACTCTCTGAAGATTCAACAGGAATACGCCTCCGAGATCAAGGCGAAGATTGATGAGGTAGTTGCATCATCCGAGGCAGCAAGGACCGCCCTAGAGGAACTCACTGCAACTCACAGTGAACAGATCACCTCTGGACTTCACCAGACCCTGACCCAGATCAAGAATGTTCTGGAAGACATTGAGAAAGGACTGCGTGACATTGAAACGGGGACGATACGTCAAGTGGGCGAGAGTCTGGTCCAGTTGACACATGAGTTCGAGTCATCAGTCCGTGGGGCGGGTGACAACATTGCCGAACGTCTCTCAACCGTGCAGGGGAGTATCGTGAGCGCACTGAAGAAGGGTGTTGCAACGACCCGTGCGGCCACAGACGAATTCATCTCGCACGAAGCGGATCACAAACAGACCTTTGTTGCCGAAGTGAGCAAGAAGCTAGACTCTCTGTCAACAAAGATCAGTAAGACCTCGTCAAGCAAGTTCGAGACCTATGGCTCCGCTCTCTCGGAACGCGAAACGGCACTTGTTCAGTCTAGAAACCAGATGAAGGACAAGGCACTGTCCGAGATACGACAGAGGCGCGCCGAGGCCATCGAGTCACTTGATGCTGCGGCATCGTGGATCGATTCGTCAATGGCCAACATAGGTTCCTCTATCAGTGCCATCGGCGACAAACTCGGGAATGAGGTCACTGTGGTTCAACAAGGACTGGTTCGAGCAGCAGATGATGTTTCCAAGTCGGTTCTCGCCAAGGGCAATGAGTACATCGCACAAGTGGAAAAGATCACAAACGAGCTTGTTGACCATGTCGATTCATTGGTGAAGGCTGAGTTGACAGAGTTTTCAGAGAGTAACTCATCTCAAGTAGAACGTTCTCAGGATGAAATCATGGACGTGCAAAAGAATGTTGAGAGTCTCACAGCGGCTCTTGTCGATCAGACCCAAATCTCGCTTGATGACATTATCATCGAAGTGGATCGCCAGCTCGCAGACAAGACCCTAGAGACAAAGTCCGCTCTCGACGCCACAGTCTCATCGTTCCGCACGTCCATTGAAAGAGTGAGGTCAAAGGTGCTGGAGAAACGGGATGACCTGTTCGACGCCGCCAAAGAGGCTCTTACAGGAATGAATCTTAGAGTGATCAAGAAATTTGAGGCGTCCGGTGTCTCTCTGAAGACGCGACTGAGCAACGACATCTACTCCCTAAGTGAAACCATACGCAACCAACTCTCCGACTCCACTCAACATCTTACTGACACGGCTGCAGTTGTTAACACCTCTCTGAGTGAAGAAACATCCGAGCTGAAGACAAGACGTGATGAGGTGATTCAACGTCTGGAGGGCGAATTTGACAAGTCGCTCAAGGAGTGGGCCACTAAGGTCAAGAACAGCCTCAACGAGATCAAGACTTCGCTCGAATCAACAATGAGCCGACTCACAAGGGTCGCGGAGGGATCAGAAGCCACCGTCGCTGCGATTCGAGAAGCAAGCAACATCCTAGACATAGGTGATGAGATTCGAACTTGGTACCTCACTGGTGCGAACGAGATGTGCGCCCACATATTCGATATGGCTGGTCGTGCAGAGTCGTCCATCGTAATATCAGTGTCATCCATTGACTGTCTGAACATGAGGAAGCTCGCAAAGGTTGAAGGCCCAACGAGAAAGTTGCTGATAGTCCCTGAGATTGACGAGGGTGTAGCATTCAAACCGCCCCAAGGCTGGCGTGTGATAGAACTGAGCAATCCACCGACTGTTGCTGTGCGAGATGACGCTGAGATCGTCATTGGTGGGCTCGAGGGTGAGGGACTGCCATTTGCAGTCGTGTCAACCGAGCCGTCCTATCTAAGGCTATATCATGACGTCATTGGTCCTCGCATCATTAGGAAGAGTCGATCCTAGAGAGCGAGTTCATATCGGATAGCGTCCTCATCCCCGTAGTACTTGGGGATGACCCCTATCCTCACCATACCAAGTGACTCGTACAGCCTCTGTGCTGCGAAATTACTCACTCGGACCTCCAATTGGCATCTTGACATATCTGCCTCTCTCATATGATGAACTGCATGAAGCATCAGGTCCCTTCCAATGTTTTGCCGGCGCACATCCTCTCTCACTGCGATATTTAGGACCCGCCCGTGTCCTGTTCGTTCATTGTTGCTCCAGATGATGTATCCCAGAATCTCATCGTTGTTTCGCGCAACTCTTGCATATGACCGCACTCGTGTTTCCAGAGGCAATCCCTGTCTGAAGGACGCATAGAGTGAGAAGTATTTCTTCTCCCAAGGTTGTGCAAATGACTTGCATTCAATTTCGTAGACTGCTTCAATGTCGCATGGTTTGAATGGAGTGATTTGATACTCCATGGTATCACACTCCACTAGAAGAAGTCCTGACGGTCTTCCTCCTGACCTATTCTCTCACCGCAGAATGGACAATAGATGGCATAGTGGGGAACCCTGCGTCCACAGACCGGGCACATCTTTTCCTGACCGGTGTAACTCGCCTCCATTGGACTGAGTGCCAACTGTTCCAAGCTAGCTCTGTTGACCCGTTGTGCAATGAAGATTAGAGGTATGATGAACATGAGGATTACAAACATCTGAAATGCCACGGTCCATAGGATGGTACTAGCATCCCACGGTACCCCTATGAATATGGGCATCGTAAGCCCAGTGATCACAAGAATGATTCCAATGAGAATTATGCTCACAGCCTTGCTCCGACGATATCCTTCCATTGAGGTCTCGTACATGGAGCTCATAGCATCCCCCGCTCCCTGAGCTGGGCAACTATTCCCTCGTATTTCTTGTTGTCGCTAATCATGTCGTTGACAGCCTCTTCCTGACTGTGGGTGCCTGGGAGCACTTTCACGCGAACAGTCATCTCCGGATAGACCTGTTCCAGTCTATGGCGAATGAGAATGCCAATCAGCCCGCCCATTGGGCAATAAGGTGCAGTCGGCTTGAACAACACGGTAATTATCTTCTCGTCTTCATCAACTTTGATATATTCCGGCTTTACTATCTGGATCTGAGGGTCCACAATCGAAATTGGATACTCCGGGTCCTGGACTGGACGTAGTGCCTCAACGACTTCATCTGCGCTGATCATGCTAATTACCATTAACAACTTGCCTTGCTAGACTTATGAATCTATAGCAATAATACGTAGACCTCTTCATCATGGGGATTGCGAACAGTTGAGCAAATCACACACAAGAATTATCAATGAGTAATTTATTGTAAATCTGGGGCGAACCTAGCGCGGCCAATAAGACGGAGTTCGAAAATATGCCTGACGAAGACAAGAAGTCGCACTACCTGTTCAAGATCACAATTGTGGGGCCTGACGATGCTTTGGTTCACAAGGTAATGAATACAATTAATGAGAACATTGTGACTGTTGATGGAATACAAATCGGCACTACAGAAGTTGATGCAGGAAAGTCGGAAGTCCGCGCCGTCGTGATGTCCCCCACTCGTAAGGCTATGGACATTCTTCTATCGCTCACCTATCGTGGGGCCACTGCTGCCATGATTGTTCTCAAGGAGCCTGACCCCGCCGTCGAGACCAAGTTTCGCAATCTCATTCGCGAAGAGATTGGAGCGGGTTATCCTACGCGGGTCTTCTACGCTGGCAAGGACCTGGACGAGCCTAAACGTCAAGAGCTTGCCCATCTGTTCAACTCGCTGATTGAAGAGATGCTTGCTGCCCGTGAACGTGAGTAAGTCTCGAAACTAAGATGACTGTCCGTTCATTGTAATATCTCCGTGACACAAGCCTTTTCTCTATATGTCGGTATGTTACTAGTGGTGTTACAAGTGAACTTTGATGCTGATGAGAATTATTGGTTGGGCGTACGAGATGCGCTTAGAATGGTTGATAGTTTCATAGAATGGTCAAAGCGCCATCCTGACCGTGCGAAACCACTTGAGCAATTCGTAGGGGATGCGTTAATTGCCTCTGCCAAGCGATGCAAGTCATGTCTTAGTCATGCCCTTGGTATTAGCTTCGCTGTTAGTAAGACGGATGAGGAAGAGCGGATATCGACGCGTCCTCAGGTCGACTTCTTCGAGGACGCTCAATCCATGATTGAATCATCTCCTCTGGCGGACACGTTACGCAATCCTGATGATCTTTATGGTACCGGGTCAGTCGAAGAACCGCCATCACCCCCCGCACCAGACATTCGCGAATCAGGGTCACTTCACACGACCGAACAAGAACACGCTCCGTCGTTCGAGATGACACCCACCGCAGCCACATCTGCAGGTTCTCCCCCATCAATTGAGTTTGCCCCCTCTGATGATGAACCGCGTATTGAGACAGAGACTGGGGCCGAGTTTCACGAGGCAGGCCCGATTGAAATTTCGCCACTAGACTCTCTGGAGCGGAGAGGATCCATGAGCGAGGAGGACATATCTCCAGAGGGAGCGCCACGCGATTTTGGAGATGCCTTTCATCTAGACGAGCCTGCACCGCTATCTGTGAGCGAACCACATGAGACTTCGACTGAGGTGCCAGATGCAGTCGGCAAAATGGATTACGCGAGCACAGAGACC
>JAGSHP010000172.1 GCA_029855925.1 Candidatus Thorarchaeota archaeon
CGGCAGCTGGGCGACCTGGCAAGACGCAAACTACTGACGGGCTCGTGGAGCCACCAAGAGATGCTTGCAGGTGAGCTCGCAGATGATGACAGTGTCTAAAGGCTGATAAGAGGAACCACGGCTCGGAGTGTGGACATGACATGACTCACAGAATGCCCATTGAACTCAGAAGCAGGCTTGAGAAGCAGGGGTATCACCTGCTGGGCGAGAGGGGGGCATTCAAGGCATGTCAATGGCAGCACAAGAGCCTGACTGAGAACAAGGTCTGTTACAAGCAACGATTCTATGGAATAGAGTCGCATCGATGCCTCCAAATGACGCCGGTTGTGGACAAGTGCACTCAGCAGTGTAGATTCTGCTGGCGAGTCACTCCTGGGGACATAGGGGTCCGATGGAACCAGCTAACGGTCTCAAGAGAGGAGGTCTTGGGACCATCTGAACTCCTAGATGCCACACTAATGGCCAATCTTCGGTCATTGGGGGGATACAATCCCGATATTCGACCAGAGGTGTCAAGAAAGAAGTACGAGGAGGCGCGAGACCCAAGACATGTCGCGATATCTCTTGCGGGTGAGCCCACGCTCTATCCAATGTTGAGCGAATTCATAGAAGAGGTACATAGGAGGGACATGACTTCCTTTCTCGTCACAAACGGCACACGACCAGATGTCTTGAAAGAACTGACTCCACCGACTCAACTGTATATCACATTGGCTGCCCCAACTGACAAGATCTATACTAGGCTCTGTCATCCAATGCAGAGAGGCCAGTGGGAGAAACTGATGGAGTCAGAAGAGATGCTACAGTCAATCTCCTGTCGAACTGCAAATCGGCTCACAATGGTACAGGGCTACAATATGGAACAGGCACGACAGTATGCAAAGATCATACTCACGGGCGAACCAGATTTCATTGAGGTCAAGGGATACATGCATATTGGGTCTTCAAGGGCAAGGCTTAGCCCAGCAAATTCACCGGCTCATAGAGAAGTCAGAGGATTTGCAGAGAAGATTGCGGCCCTGACAGGATACTTTCTCCAAGATGAACAAGTTGAAAGCCGAGTAGTGCTCCTGACTCGTGATAAACACTGGAAGAAGATAAGATAGAGATGAGGTTCAAGATGAAGCTGGAAGAAATACTGGAAGAGATTCGGGAAGTAATCGAGAAGGATGATGCGATAAGAGAAACGGTTCTTCCCAAGGCACGTGAGGCAGTTCGAAGGTGCAGCGCGTGTATCAAGGAGTCTCATCGAGGTAACTTTGAGAGTGCGGAGAAGCTATTGCAAGAGGCTCATTCGATTATCACAGATGCGTCTGAACAGATTCAGAAGAGCGAATATCTTTCAAGAGCGAGAATCCTAGACACTGCATACCAGGAGCTTGCCGAGGCTGCAAATGTCCTATCGCTTCTTTCGAGAGGCGAGTTCGCTGAACCACATCAGTTCACAATTCCAACACGGTCCTATCTGACGGGCCTTGCCGATACGATTGGGGAACTGAGAAGAGCCATCTTGAACCGGATTCGTCTGGACGAGCTGGACACCGCGGAGAAATTACTAGCATGCATGGAGGACATATTCGATGAGCTGCATGGCTTTGACTTCCCCAATGCATTGATACCGGACCTTAGAAGAAAATGTGATGTGGGGAGAAGCCTGATTGAGAGAACTCGTGGAGACCTCACAATGGCACTACATCAGACGAGACTTGTAAAGGAACTCCGAAGATTTGAGGACAAGCATACGGAGTGACCATGATGATTTCACCAGAGATGTGGTTTACACTCTTCGCACTGGCAAGGAAAGGTGCATTTCACAGGGGAAAGGTAATGACTACCCGAGAGCTTGGAGAGATTCTTGGGGTCAGCCAACAGACAGCATCTAGGAGAGTCACAGATTGCGTCGATAGGGGCTACGTAAACAGAATTCATTCGTCCAGCGGCATGATATTGCGGCTCACGGACCGCGGTAGAGAGGAACTAAGAACCGTATATGAGGCACTTGAGATAATCTTCACTCTGCATGCAGAGGATATGATAGTGATTGAGGGTACTGTGACTCGAGGATTGGGAGAGGGTGCATACTATGTCGACATATATGCGGAGAGGTTTGAGAAAGCCCTTGGTTTCCGACCATTTCCAGGAACTCTGAATGTAAAGGTCAATGATGATGAGTCACAGAAGTCCGTCAATGCTATGCGAAGCAGTCCCCCACTGATTGTGTCGGGGTTTGTGTCTGATGGAAGAACCTTCGGAGACGTCACGTGCTATAGGGTACGATTGAATGATCAGATTGATGCAGCAGTGATCATAGCCCAAAGAACTCATCACAGCTCTGATATTCTGGAGATAATAGCACCAGTCAACCTGAGAGATGAATTGGGACTGGATGACGGTGCTGATGTGACCCTCACCGTGATACCCCTGCATAAAGCTACGACCAGCTAGAGGCAATCTGAATCTGACCACCAGGGAGATTGAAACCTCCAATCATGTGGAGGAATAGTTACTGTACTTGCCAGTCAGAGGTACAAAAGCCACTCCGCCCCACCTGTGCCGACGTATGTTTGAGCTCTCGTCCTTTTCGAGAATCATCAATTCCTGGTACCAACCGGGGGTCCCAACTGGTATGAGCATGATTCCCCCAGGCGAGAGCTGCTCAATCAAGGGTGGAGGAACATCTGGTGCCGCTGCGGTGACAAGTATTCTATCAAAGGGCGCCTCTTCAGGAATCCCAAAGCCACCATCGCCTCGAATGACACTGACTCTATCCAAGTATCCGGCACGTCTAAGATTCTCTCGTGCAAAATTCACGAGGGCACCTACAATCTCGACTGTATAGACATGTCCTGGGGTGGTGGAGCCCTCGGGTGCTATGATCTCAGCACAGAGAGCTGCATGATAACCTGAGCCCGAGCCCACCTCAAGAATGCGATGCCCCTCAGTCAACTTGAGCTGTTCGCACATAATTGCACACATGTGAGGTGCTGAGATCGTCTGACCATTCATAATTGGCAGTGGTGTATCACGATAAGCCTCATGTCGAAACTGTGTGAGTACGAACTCTTCTCGGGGGACGAGGCGAAACGCACGTTCCACGCTGGGGCTTCGGATATAGCCCATTTTCTTCAGACGGGTAATGAGTCGCTCTCGTTCATGCTCTAATGATCGATCACGCATGACCATCGGCTTACCTTAGCATAGAGATTGATAAAAGCATTGAGTGTCGAGGTAGTGTCATGCAAAGAGTAGTAGAGTTTCAGGCCAGAGGACACGAGAACATTCGTGGGACACACAGGACAACAATTGAGATCACTCGTGAGGACTCTTTGACCACCCGAGGGGACTGCATCATTGGAGTTGGTGCAACACTCGCCCTGAGCGACCTTTCAGAAGAGGTGAGAGCACTGGCACGAGATCCCGAAACGATGATTACGCTCTCACTCAGAGTAGACGAGATGACTGAGAACATTGTGGGTCACGGCAGCGAGGGGCTTGTGTATACCGATCCCACATGCATGGTCGCACGCAAGAGCAGCTATACCTGTGGGCGAACATTGATGGTCGGAGCGGATCGCGCGGCAGTTGACTTGGAGAGGGACTTCATTGCCGCTCTGAGAGATCCCAATACCATTCTGAGTTGCAGAATTCTGTTCAATCAATGATTATGTCAATAACCATTTGATACTCGTACGGGGCACTATCACGGACTCGACGAATCGTACCAATCCGCTGAATCGAACGCCCTGTCCTTGTGACAAGGTCTGTCACCTTACCTTGAAGGACCTCTTCAGGACTGGGCCCTGCAACAAAATCGTAGTAGTGTATCACACCACCGGACCTTACTGCAAGGCAGGCCTCAGGCATAAACTCTGATGACCCTGAAGGGTGATTCATTATTACGTGGTCGAATGACTGAGGGGTCTGTGTACGCACATATTCTCGTGCATCTGAAACCACTGGTTCAATCGTGCCAACCAGGCGGTTTAGGGTCATGCTCTTTTTCAACAGAGCTATGGCATCTGGGTTGATGTCGACCGCAACTATGTGGGCCTTCTTAGTCTTTGCAATGTGAAGGGCGAATGGCCCCACACCAGTGAACATGTCAAGTACGACGTTGCCGTCTTTGACTGACTTGGCGAGACGATGGTGTTCCTCTAGCAATCTGGGGCTGAAATACGCCTTTGCGAGATCCACTGCGATTCTGCAACCATATTCGATGTGAATTGTGTCGGTCTTTGGAAGCCCCGAGAGAAGCTCGTACTGACGTGTACGCTTCGTTCCCGTGATGGCCCCATGCTTTGCGAGCACTGTGACGAAGTTTGGATGTATCTTATGAAATGCGCGTCCAATCTCGTACTTGTGTGCCTCAAGCTCCCGAGGGATCTCAAGGATTGCAATGTCACCGACCAAGTCATATGCACGGGGAAGAAGCGCAATCTCTTCTGGTGACAATACGCCCTCAAGTGCTTCTGCCAACGTACGAGGCCCGGTTCTGATGAGGTCAAACTCGTGTGTTTCGACGCCAACCTCAATGCCAAGAAGCGTCTGCATCTCTCTTTTGGAACACTCTCGCGTAAGGGGAATGATGAGAGAGTCGCCGTCAGCCTGTATCTTATAGTCTATATCAAGTAGTCCGGCATTGAGAAGATGCTTGCGAACCCTTTCTCCATCGCGAACTGAAACACGTACACAGGGCCTTGTTATTGACATTGTAATTTCAATTGTGGACGCACTCTATGACTGTTGCGATTTGGTACAAACTATCTCAATCGCACGTACTCTCGTCCAGCCCCTCTCTGAGTTCCCACCATTATCTGATACTCGCAAAAGTCGGGGTCATCTGGGCGGGTGATTTGCTGAAGAGAACCGGTGACTTCTATCTCATCACCATTGCGAATCAGAGCTCGGAAGATTCCATCATAGATCATTACGCGGGTCACGTTGTTGCCGCCAATCTCGGGGACTGGGTCGGACTTGCCTCCCAATAATGATGGGACAAATAGACCATAGGAGTCATCATCAACCAAGAACCTGATTGTCACAGGCTCGCTCGAGATGGTGGAATAGGACTCGGAACCATAGAGGATAGGGGCTTCATCAGGAAGCAGAACGGGGGTGGGGGTGACTCTGAAGCGGTCGTAACATAGGGCATTTCGCCTTCCAAATAGTCTGCAGATCTCCTTAGACTCTAGCATGGGAATGCGTGAGTGCAGACGAGCCAAGGAGTGCGACCAATCCGACCTTGTACATAGTCGAAGTTTGGGGTGTTCATTCAATGCCTCGAACTCATTCTGGAGCAGCCAGGCATTACTGAAACCGTACACATTGAGGTTCACATCCGAGAATTGGGGACTGTGCGCACGCCATGCGATGCTCCCAGTTATTCCCAGATATCGCATGTTGATTCCAACATAGTCGTGTAGAGCCTCGGCAATCATCTGAGCAGTTGCCTCAAGTGAATCAAACGGACCATCATTCAAGATCTCTCTCAGTCGTTGTTCAGGAGAATAGTAGACGGAGATGTCCTTCTTGGGGACCTCAGGTAGTACTGCCCCAAGATGCGGATCATCAATCAAGTATCCCTCTGGGAGACTGCCCAAGTTCTGGCTGATTGAGGTGATCCTGCCTGTGAACACGCGTCTGTAATGGACGCCTCGAGAGACCCACTTGCCATTCGGGTCGGGAACGTACTTGAGATAACAGATGACACGCTCAACTGGTTGGATATGCCCAATGGTCACAAAGACCCGATGTTCCTGATCTTGAATTATGTCACGATCACGTAATCGCAATGGTATGCCAGTCAATACAAAACTGAGCCTCCCTCATGTGACTAACTACGGTGTATCATCACAGACGCAAGGGGACTTTCCACACCGAGAACAGACATTATCATATTTTGAGATCAGTGCTGAGCCAAGGTCGACATCAAGAAGATTTGCCAGCGAACAGAGCCAAGCAAAGACATCTGCAACCTCACTGACAATCTCATCGTGGGAGGCGTTGATCATTATGGCATCGCTCAATTCGGCGAGCTCTTGGAACGTCCTGAGCACCGTGCGATCAATTCCCCGTGACCTGTCGCGGTCGTAATAGATGCGTTTCATCATCTCTTGGGCTTCCTTGATCTCCATGAGGGTGCCTCCATAGGTATGGGGCACTCGTAGTGCCCCAACTTGTATTAGAGAAATCTGAGGTGCTTGTAGGCAGGGGTCTCGGTGTCATAGGCATAATGCACTTGCTGATAGTCCTTCCTGAAGTCTGCAACATCTGCAGCGACCTTCTCCACAGACTCACCCTTCATGACCACACGTGTCATGAACTCAGCAATTGCATCCATCTCCGACTCCTTCATTCCAAGACGCGTCATCTCGCTCACACCAAGACGTATTCCGCCAGGTGCCAGATAGTCGCGACCGCGCTTCTTGTCCCAGGGGAGCAGGTTTCGATTGATGATTATGTTTGCCTTCTCAAGCTCCTCCTCAACGCGGCAACCGTCCTTTAGTGGCGTCTCAGATACGTCAACAAGAATCTGATGGGATCGTGTGAAGCCCTTGTCCTCGGCAATAACATGCCAGCCACGTTCGTGCAAGGCCTGACCCAGTGCAGGAGCATTCTTGAGAATCTGTGAGATATAGGCATCTCCAAACTCAATCATCTCGGCAAGGGTCACTGCCAGACCAGCCACATTGTGAAGATGATGATTGCTCAGAAGCCCTGGAAATGCAGCCCGTTTGATTGCGTCTGCGTATTCTTCCTTCGATAGAACAATCCCGTGTTGAGGACCAGGCATGGTCTTGTGCGTACTTGCCGTCATGACCTCTGCACCCTCTCGCAAGGGGTCCTGAAACTTGTTGGCTGCAATAAGACCTGAAACGTGAGCTGAGTCATAGCCAATGTGCATTCCATATTCATCAGCAACCTCACGGAACTCCTTCACAGGGTGTGGAAATAGAAACACACTGCCACCAAAGAGCAGGAACTTGACCTCTTTGCCATCATTGAAGAGGGAACGGATCCTCTTGATACTTGCATCAACATCGATATTGAATGCCTCTTCGTCGAACACGTAGTTCTGGACCTTGTGGCCTCTGACCGCACCTGCAGTGCCTCCAAGAGTCCCTCGCGCATGAGAGATGTGACCGCCATGGGCAATGGAGAGAGCCATCATTCTCTCTGTTGGTTTCATGAATGCTGTATACATAATGAGATTTGCAACAACACCGGAAACGGGGCGCACATCCGCAAACTCTGCTCGAAAGAGCTTCTTTGCAAGGTCCATGCAGATGAACTCAACCTCGTCTATGTACTTACAACCAGCGTACACCCGTTCACCGGGCCAACCCTCGGCATATCGCTCACGAAAGTCCGACACGATTGCGGAACGGACGGCGGGGGACGAGATGTTCTCGGATGCGATGAGATTGATCGTCTTGTGCATCCAGTCATCATGTTGTTCAAGAAGCCCAAACACTTTGTCATACAGTTCTTTATGATCGCTCACATTTCACACTCCCATTCTCTGGGATTTTGACGGTTTCGCAATGCCCATTTTGGTTATATGAGTTACGTCATGTTTCCAATGGCACTGAAAACTGAGAGGAAATGCCATCTCTGAGAGGCACAGTACACTGACACAATTGCGCAACACCAAAATCATTATATTGTTTCTCAAGGGCTGAGTAGATTGGTCATTGACCATCTGGTCTCAAGGTGGGCTCGTGGCTAAGCCAGGTATAGATAATTCGCATCATGCGAATGTCACCTAAAGCGACAGGCTCTTAACTTGTATGTCCGCTCATTTCGACGGACAGAGGTCTGGTCGCGGGTTCAAATCCCGCCGAGCCCGCCATCTCTTCTTCTTCTTGTATATGGTCTTTAGAGATCAATAGTCAGCAAAAAAAAAGAGGAGGTGTGTGGCCTTAGTCAGCCACACATTCGAGTAGTGTAATTGGTCTTAGATCTTCTTCTTGCAGAAGAACCAGTCAGCGCAGTCGTATCCCTCTGTCAGACGCTTCTTGGCCTCTTCAACAGTGCTGGGTGGAGGCACGATCACGTCATCACCGGGTTGCCAGTTCGCGGGTGTTGCAACCCCGTGCTTGTCAGAGGTCTGAAATGCGTCAATTGCGCGTAGAATCTCAGCCATGTTGCGGCCATTGCTCAGTGGGTAGTAAATGAGCGCGCGTAGTTTGAACTCGGGGTCTATGAAGAATACTGCTCGCACCGCAGCTGTAGAACTCTGGGCAGGGTGAATCATTCCGTATTTGCGAGCCACATTCATGCTCAGGTCCTCAATGATTGGGAATGGGATCTCCTTCCCCAGCTTCTCCTTGATTGCTCTCGTCCATGCTATGTGGGAATAGATGCTGTCAATGCTCAGTCCAAGCAACTTGACCCCACGCCGTTTTAGCTCGTCGTAGATGTCAGCGAACGCCATGAACTCAGTCGTGCAGACAGGTGTAAAGTCCGCAGGATGCGAGAACAGTATCACCCAACTGCCTTTGGCCCACTCTGAGAACTTTATCCGACCATGGGTCGTGTTTGCCTCAAAATCAGGTACCTCTTCACCAATCAGTAACATTCGTTTTTCCATTTCTTGTGTTTCCATGTTCCTCACCATATTGAAAGTATCCGTGTGATTTTCAAATCGGGTTGCCAATAATTAAGAATCATTCTTATTTAAGTATTGTTATCTGAAAACTACAGATTGTAACTAAGAATAGTTTTATTTGGGTTCGCTCAGTGGGTTATGTGCCATGATATCTTCAAGACAAGAGATAGCAGACAAGATCAGAGAGGCAGGAAGACGAGCCACCCCACAGAGAATCATAATCTATGAGGCGCTTTGGAAGGCGGGCTCGCATCCATCTGCTATTGATGTACATAGGTACGCCATCAAGTCTGATCCCTCTGTCAGTCTCGCCACCGTTTATAACACTCTCCACCTGTTCGAGGAGATCAATCTTCTTACAGAATTCATGGATGGGAACGGAGTCATTCACTATGACCCTCGGACACACCCACATGTCAATCTGATATGCGACCTGTGTGGAAAAGTCGAAGACCTCGAATACGCTCAGCTCGATGATATCCTGTCGGACATCGAACACCTGACAGGGTTCAAGATCACAGTCCAGACACTCGATATCAGAGGCATCTGCACCGACTGCCAGGCTCTCACATCAGAACAGTCCGTGGCAGACTCCGCCAGTGACTAGATGTGTGACATGGCACGGCACTCCGGCTCCATCAGATGAATCAATCTACTGCAGATCGGCACCAATCATTTAGAAAGGATTTTAGACATTGAACTACTGACCCCGTGTTGTACAAGTTAGCATTCATCTTGTAATGCCTTGGAGCTCTCGAATACGAGTTTCGTGACTTGGGATTAGTCAAGAGAATTGGTTGGCTAATTCGGGCGCGCAGATTGCTCGATGAACAGTTCGAAGGCAAGATCCCGAAGACCCGAAGAAACTTGCTAAGATTACCCGGAGTAGGGGAGTACACGGCCAATGCAATTCTTTGTTTCGCCTTTAACGAGACCGTACCTCTCGTCGACTCGAACGTCATCAGGATAGTCACGAGGGTCTATCCTGACCTCTATGAGATAGGGTGACCCAAATACATCCGGCGACACCCACGGCACATATCCAACGACGTAACCCTCCTGTTCGAGTGACCTGATCCTGCCCTGCGCAGTGGTTCTCGGAATGTCCATCGCCCGTGCAAGCACACTTGCAGAGGGTCGCACGCAGTCCCTGAGCTCCAGTAACGTGTCCGTCAAAACGCCCAGCGTCGTCGTCGAATCGCCCGTTATCTGACCTCGCCATCGTCATTTCGACGGCGCAATTTAAATCCCACCGTCGTTCTGACGGTCTAACCTGAACAAACGACTGAAACGAATAGGTCAATGTTTAAGTAAAGTGACGGGTACCTCTTCTGTGGAGATACCTATTATGTCGTCAAGCATCGTGGAATTTCTACTTGGACCCGGAGGGGAGATTCTAAATGAACTGGACACCAGATGAGTGGGACGAGGACAATGATATGGAGTATGAGGAGAGAGAGCGGAATGAGCAGGATGAGCAACACAAAACTAGCGCATCTGATGAAGAAACCACGCCAGCAGAGCAGGTCCGGGAGGAGAGAGATAGAAACGAGACACAGGACCAGAGTCTCATGCCCCTGGACAAGGAAAAGATTGACAGCATTGTTCGGCTTGCTGCCAGATTGACACCATCTGAACCGTGCCCCTCACCATCTGACACTGACAGGTCGTTGACGGGGGGGAGGTTGATGCCCTCGCACGACTCGCGGCCGAACTCACTCCGAACACTGCATCAGACCGCTTAGACTCAAGTGAGGAGCAGAGGGGAACCCTCTCCGACAGGCATCATGATCGTGACGAACAGCACCCCAATGATGCGCCAGTGACAAGACGGAAGAGAGGTCAACCACGACCCGTTCTCGCCAAGGTGCCCGAGGTCAGAGGGGTGACACTACATTCCTTTGCTCAACTTCAGGAACTGATAGACACAGAATATCAGGGAATCAAGGAGAGAGAGGACTATGCTCAGATCATGCAGCGTACAGCTGAGTACTATGAATTCCTTGACAGAATTGGGGGCGCAGAACGCATACGCCGCAGAGATGTTGTCGCCATCAGCAAGGAGATGGGCATACCAATCAAGCGTGCGGAGTGGATTGCATTTGAGGGGACCAAGATAGAAGTCGTCCGAATCCTCGAGTTCGCCACCTCACAGTCCGAGTTTAGAGAGATCATTGATGACTTTACGCAACAACTCGATGGCCTCACTTCGTGGGACGACGTGAAGAGACGACTGGAGGAAAAATACCCCGAGGGGGATTACCTCAACCCCCGATACTTCGAGGCTCGAAGACAGAACGTCATCGACTTCTTCAGGCTGATGAACGAGGTCAAGGGAGGAACCACCCGCGGTATCAGCACCCGTATGAACATCCCCGAGAAACTGGTCATCAACTTCATCGAGGGCGTCCCACCCTATCTCATTCGCCTTGCCCTTGCCTCAGATAAGTCTGAACTCATGGCCCGTGAGAACATCAGTAAGTTGCCACTGAACATGTGGCGACCCACCCTCTATGGCAGGGAGGTCACCTCTGTCGAACAACTGCACGAGATGATATCGGAGATCTCGCCACGTGTCTTTGATACCGCCAGGGGAACTCAATTGCTGCACCAGGCGGAACTCCATTTGAAACTCTATCAGCGCTTCCAGCCACAGGGGTTCATCAGACGAGGGGAGATCGCATCCCTCTCTCGAACAGAACACATCTCCCCCACAACTCTGAGACGATGGCTCAGAGAGGGAGTCAGACCAAGACTGTACGATAGACACGACCTTGTTCCCGTCAGCCTGCGTGACGAGCGTCTCGAGAAGCTCCGTGCCCTGCTCAATGGCGTGACCTCCCCTTCAGCACTCCTCCAACTGTCTCTTATACACATCTGA
>JAGSHP010000111.1 GCA_029855925.1 Candidatus Thorarchaeota archaeon
AACTGATACTCATCAGACTCTACTCGCCTCAACCTCAATTCTAGCCGGACGTGATCGCCAATGAACCAGAGAGTCATAACGAGTGTCACTGCCATAACGATATAGCCGAGGACCAGCATTTCAGTTTCAGACGCACCGTTAAGCACAAACAGCAGTAAGACAAAGAATGCCAACAGAGCAGGCATGTAGTATTTGAACTGAGAACGCTGTCCCTCACATCTCTTCCTACATAATTCTTTGTCGAAGAATCCCGTATCTGCATTGAGTCTTCGAATCAGAGTGTCCGCATCGACTGGCGGATATCCCAGTCCACTCTTCATCGCCCCTGTTTCGTATGCCTCCAGCTGAAACAATCCCTCTGACAGTGTGGATCGTTTGATTCCATGGAATTTCCTAGCATTGGCGAATCTCATCCAAATGACGGTCCCTGTTATCATTATCGTCAGTCCTATCATCACACAAATGAATGGTAGTACGATCATGGAGATCGGTGCCCCATCCAATAGTGACGATACAAGATACACGCCACCGAAGAACACGAGCACAACGCCCAATGCTGCCACGAACGATGAATAGTGCTGATTTTCCTCATAAGGTTCAATCGCCTCATCTCGTACCTTTCTGACAAACCGTCTGAACTCTTCAGGCGCATCTTGCTCCAACTGGTCGAAATCAAGTGGCTGCACCATCTCATTGTCATCTTCATTGACCAATGGTTCCCGAGCTCCTTCTGCCAAACTGCGCGACTCAGTGGTCCTCATAGTCAGTGTGATGATATAAGTATTGACAACGCCCATCAGACTACCATACGTACACTCCTATCACCTGCATGAAGACTGCCTGTGCAAGGACCAGAAGTATCAGCTTTAGCACCTCTCCTTGAGAGTAGTTCCCTTGATGCATGTGATATGCCACTGTTGTCACAACAAATGGAAGTATGAACATGCAGATCCGGGCGGTCTCGCCCTTCTTGGGCGCACCAGTGAGGAAGAGCAGTACCAGTGCAATGACAGCGGCCAGAATCATGTAGTAGAGTTCGTGCGCAGACCCACTGAGCTCTGAGTCCCTCCTGAGTGAAATGAAGCCCAAGTAGGTCATGACCAAAAGAACCGGACCAAGAAAGAGCAGGATGTCCAAGATGTCTTGCAGGCGGGCCACGAAGTATCCTGTCGGTTCTGCAAACAGCATGAAACCATTTGGATTCTCTATCGAACTGGCATATAGGAATGTTTCGATGTAATTGAATCCGAGTGAGAGATAAAGCGTACCATAGACTAGACCTGTGGCCCAAATCCGGCGATCAACTACAAGAGAACTCTTGTAATGGTCATCTGCCTCAAGAACAGGAGCCCTCCAACTTATCATTTGCGTAGCGCAAATCGCTCATGATTTATATGAACGAGCCAGTCGTCATCATATCCGAATCGCTTGGAGAACTATAACGGCTGGAGTGGAGAATAACACCGTGGTCCAAGAACATCGAGCGGTCTGCCCCCGCGACTGCTACGACACCTGCTTCCTGAGAGTCTTGGTTGACGAAGATGGCACAATCACCTCTGTGACGGGCGACCCATCACACGTCATCACTCAGGGGCTCACCTGTCCCCGTGCTATCAAGGACCCGGAGCGAGTCTATACGAACCGCGTCCTCTATCCCCACATGCGCAAGGGACCCAAACCCTGCGACTCATTTGAGAGGACAACCTGGCAGTCTGCGCTCGATACGATCGTTGGGCATCTATCTGCAGTCTTGGAGCAGTACGGGCCAGAGTCGGTGCTTCTCTTGGACTATGCTGGAAACACGGGGCTCCTGTCCTCAGTCTACTCTCACCGCCTCTGGAATCTTCTCGGGGCCACTCGGACTGACTATGGACTGTGTGCCACGTCCGGTCATGTGGCTCTGTCCTTTCACTATGGGAGATCCTATGGCCTACAACCGGAAGACCTGCCAAAGATGAAACTTGTCGTCTATTGGGGGTTCAATGCCGCTGTCAGTTCCCTGCACATGTGGAACTTGTCGAAGATGGCTAAGCGGTTGAATGATGCCCCTCTTGTCGTCATAGACCCGAGGAGAAGTAGGAGTGCGGAACAGGCTGACATCTGGATCCGACCCCTCCCGGGGACCGATGTGGCGCTGGCCTATGGCGTGGCAAGACATCTCATCGTGAACGAGCTCATTGATGAAGCGTTCATCAAGAGGTGGACCGTTGGTTTCGATGCCTTTAGGAGTGAGGCCCTGAAATGGACTCCTGAGAGAGTCGCGTCAATCTCTGGCGTGAAGGAGGAGGACATCGAGACCCTAGCACGATTGTACAGCAGGCGGAGACCGAGCGCCACAATGATTGGTGTTGGCTTTCAGAAGAGCATCCTGGGTGCCGAGTCGGTCAGGGCGGTCTCACTAATCCCTGCGCTGGTCGGACTGCATCGAGGCTTCTTCTACAGCAACACGAGTGCATTCTCAGTTAACATGTCCTATCTGGATGGTATGGACTTTGTGAGACACACACCGCCAACGGTCAGTCAGGTCTCGCTTGCCGAGTCCGTGCGACGGGGTGAATTTCGATTCGTCTTCATCTATAACATGAATCCAGCCATGTCGATACCTAACCAAGAGGCGCTGCGTGCAGGTTTCTCGCGCGACGATGTGTACGTGGTCGTCCACGAGACCCACTGGACCGAGACCACGCCCTTTGCTGATGTTGTGCTACCTGCAGGCACGTATCTGGAGAAGGACGATCTGGCCATTCCCTGGGCCCACCGTTATGTTGCGATCTCGCAGAGAGTCATTCCCCCACAGGGCGAGAGCAAGAGCGAGGTGTGGGTCATGCATGAGTTGGCCAAGAGGCTGGGACTGCACGAGTCATGGCTCTACGAACCTCCCTGGGATGCCATGCGAACTGCTCTCGAGCCAGCTCTGGAGTCTGGCACCTTTGCAGACCTGCTAAACGGAGAGGTGCTGCGGCTCAAGTGCCATGAGGCGTCCGACTATCCGACGCCAAGCGGTAAGATTGAGCTGTACGTGACTGGGGCCGAAGAGAAGGGAATCTCTCCAGTACCATATCAGGTTCCCCTCGCAGTACCTGATGGTCAGTTCATTCTTCTCAGCAGCGCGCTATCAAAGTACAGTCACACTCAATTCCAAGAGGTGTACGGTGCAATTCCCCCCGTTGTACAGGTCCATCCCAAGGATGCAAGACGCCTTGAACTGGAAGAGGGTGACGTGGTCCGAGTATACAACTCGGTTGGTGAGATACTGCTGAAATCGATCATCTCCGACTCTGTGCCTGAGGGTGTACTGTGGACGCCAAGTCTTGGTGCCGACATGAACAAGACTCCTCTGAACACCATAACATCCTCCTCCACACAGAAGATCGGTGGAGCGTCCACTTTCAATAGCACAATCGTATCACTGGAAAAGGCCTGACCATTTGATGACTTGTTCCCGGTCATGCGCCGCCTGTCATGCAATGATTGCCTCTCGCTCGAAGAGTTTCGCTCCGATCACGAGAAAGACGACAGTAAAGACGATCAGATAGAGCACATTCCCGGTGAGACCCCACGGGTTGGCGACCCCAGAGAGTACGCCATTGAGAAATACGATTGCGTGGCTGAAGGGAATGATCATGATCATGATGCCAAAGATTCCGCCGTATTGCAGGATGCTGCCTGTGAAGCCGAGTATGCCGATGACCATGGTGGGGACCAGCATGACAAGATTGTTGACAGACTCTGCAGTAGCCTGATCCTTAGCCAGGCACGAGATGACGACACCAATACCTATGGCGCAGAGCAGGACAAGGAACTGACAGAAGAATATGAGTGGGAGTGTGGCTGGGTTGACGGTGTAGAGATTGATGAAGTAGTCTGCCACATCCTGGGGGAGCGGCGCCGCCCTGAGAACGATGGACAGATTGTATACCAGAATGCCCACAATCGTGAACACCGAATAGATCATGGTCAGTACCAGTCCCGCAGCAAGCTTTGAGGCCAGAATCTTGACCCTGCTGATTGGAACCACAAGCAGCGCCTCAAGGGTATGCTTCTCTCTCTCACCTGCAAAGGACGAACTCACATAGGGGGCAGGTGCCAAGACCGAGGTTAGCATGACCAGAAAGATCGCCAGTTGATGACCGTACGTCGCCTCTGGGGCCACCGTGTACCAGTTCACCTGCAGGTCTCGGATGACAATGACTTCATCAATGACCTGTTTGGCAAAGGCATCAATTCTCTGAGCTGCAGCAGTCGCCCTAAAGTTCCCTGTATTGACCCAGATCACAAGCGTACTCCTGTTACTCTCTTCCAGCT
>JAGSHP010000255.1 GCA_029855925.1 Candidatus Thorarchaeota archaeon
ATCCTTGGCTGGGCGCGACAAAGGAGTGAGAGGAACTACTGAGATGAGACCGAGCAAGAGGAGCCTGTTGAGACTGCTGAGCGTCCTTGTTGTAGTGCTGTGCCTGAGTACAGCTATGGTGGCCCCTGCATCCGCGTACAAGACGGACAAGGGCGACAACAACGACGCACACGACCTGATCACTAGGCACGCTGTGGCCATTCTCCTGAACGATGGTCACTCAGCCGTGGCAAATGAGATCAATGCCCACATTGGTGACATCCTCGGCGGTGTGTACCATATTGACCACGTCGTTGGTTGGGGTTTCAAGCACTTTCACCACCCGGACACTCACAAGGGACTGAAGAGACCGTTCGGCATCGGCAACTTTGAGAGCGCCGCCGACTTTGCTCAGGAGCTCTTTGATGATGCTGTCGACCTGTATCTCCAGGGAAAGACCAGCGATGCCTACTACAAGTTCGGCGAGGCCCTCCACCTCGTGGAGGACTTGACAGTCCCTCAGCATGCAGCACTGACGATTGGCGACAATCACAAGGCCTATGAGGGCTACGTCGAGGACCACCTCTCGTATGTGTACCTGGTGAACTCTGGTGGCATCTACACGTTTGCGACCCGGGCCAATCACTACAGCCCCTCAACCCCGTGGGGATGGGTCGACTATGCCGCTCACAAGAGCATCCAGTACTTCGAACTGGTCAAGGACGGGGGTGACGACGAGTTCGACACCGCCGCGCGAGAGCTCGTCCCATGGGCTGTGAGACTAACTGCTGGCTTCATGAAGTTCTTCTACGACCAGACGCACATCTCGTACACACCACCTCCCGGTGGTGAACCTCCTGTGCTTGTACCATATGACCTGTAGGCCAGTGCGTCCTAGGGGCGGTTGCAGCACAGGTATGGGAATCGAAGAGGGTGCGGACGTTCTCACGCTCCCTCTCTCCCAGACTATCCCACCGGTGCTCCCGTGCGAGTATTGTCAGGTACGGTAGGAGCATCCGAGTCCATGCTTAGTCTCGGGGCGGCGTGAACTCGGTCCTCTGGAGCACGGGGATGTCGACGTGCTCGCCCGGTCTTGGCAGAGAGCACACATAGGTGCGGCTCAGCTGGACATGCCCCGCTGACTTGTCAATCTCAGGCCCCCTTCCCTGGCGCGCTTGAGCATGTCCAGTGTCTGCTCCATGATTGACGTCCTACTGGGCGGTTCAAAGGCTTCACTCTAGGAACATAGGCAACAACCCAGCCACTCCAAGTAGGTTACTCTCTCAGCAACTATATGAGTACCACCATTCTCATCAACAGGTCTCGTTAGTGCGGACTGGCTGTGCTCACTGGACTATCACGACAGATCGCGACCACAAGGTCTGTCACAGTAGGAGTTAAGAAAGGCAAGGATTTCTTCTGGGAATTGATTTAGGCAGGGTTGCTACTCTTCTCTGATGTCCGAGAAACTCTTGTCTGGCGAGTGTTCCTACTGGTATAGGTGAGTTTGAGTGCGTGTGCTACTTGACACAAATGTTCTCATAGACCGAGAAAACAATCATGTAGTCCCTCCTAGTCTCCAGCAGTTGATGACATGTCTTATTAAACTGGGTGCTACCATTCTTGTGCATCCCCTCTCAATTGAAGAGTTGAAACGTGACCAAAACGAACATCGGAGAGAAGTAGCAATATCCAAGGTAGGTTCGTATCCGGTTCTTGCAGACCCTCCGGATTTCACTAGGGCGAGTCCTTCGTGGAGTTGGTGGGAGCTCCTAGACATCAGAATGACAGGGTTGATATTGCGCTATTGTACGCAGTTTCCAGCAATGCTGTTGACTTCCTGATTACTCAAGATCAAGGGATACACGAGAGAGCTCATCGAGCAAATGTTTACGACCGCGTCTTGTCCGTCGAAGAAGCACTGGTACTGTGTCGGCGTCTTGGGCCTCCCACAATTCCTTCGCCCATGATTCCGGCCCTAGAAGTGAAGCCGGTCTACAAGCTCTCTACCGCCGACCCTTTCTTTGATTCACTCCGGGATGAGTACGACGGATTTGACGACTGGTGGCAACGAATCTGTCGAGAAGGGCGGCAGGCTTGGGTCTATCTTAGAGGAGATGACTCCATTGGAGCACTTCTAATCCCCAAGATTGAAGACGAGGCTGTACCATCAGAGCCATTGCTTCCACGAAAGAAACGTCTCAAGATTTGTACCATGAAAGTCACCCACACTGGCTACAAGATTGGTGAGTTGTTCATCAAACTAGCTGTCAGGTACTGTCAAGAACATGGACTGTCGGAGATGTATCTCACCCATTTCAAGGAGCCATCTGACCCTCTTGTTCAGTTGATTTCGCGCTTCGGATTCGAGCGCGTTGCTAGGCTGGAGCACAATGGTCGATTTGAAGAGGTCTACCTCAAGCAGTTGTGGCCACAAGAAGAAGACTGGAAGAGTCTCTCACCACTGGAAATCTCTCGTCGGTACTACCCCTCGTTCTATGATGGGCAAGCAGTGCGCAAGTTCGTCGTTCCCATTCGTCCAGACTACCATTCTCGTCTGTTCATAGAATGGGGTTCAAGACAAGCAACACTTGAGGAGTGGCTCGGCAAGTTGGTTGTGGAGGGCAACACAATTGACAAGGCATATCTCTCTCATTCTAGAACCCGAAAGATTCGACCCGGAGACCTGTTGTTGTTCTATCGCTCGCAAGACAGGAAGGAAGTTACATCCTTGGGGGTTGTTCAAGAGGTGCATCGAAACCTTCAAGACCCCGATGAGATAATCAAGCTCGTGGGCAAGAGGACGGTCTACACTGTGGATGAAATAAGGACGCTTGCCAAGAAACCTATACTCCTTCTCTTGTTCAGATGGCATTTCCACTTTAGGCGACCGATTCCTCTTCAGGAACTATGTGATGCCGGGGTCTTCAAGATGGCCCCGCAGACCATAACACAGATTGACGAAAAGGCGTACTCAGAACTGCGCGACAGAGGTGGGATTGATGCACGTTTTGTTCTCCATTAAGCCTGAGTTCTGCGATGCAATTCTTTCCAAAGAGAAGCGCTATGAGTTCCGGAGGCGGCTCTTTCGCAGTCCCGAGAGAGTAGAATCTGTACTC
>JAGSHP010000380.1 GCA_029855925.1 Candidatus Thorarchaeota archaeon
CTGCATATGAATCAGCAAACGTTGGCAGGCCTGTGGATATTCTCTAGCTTCGCAGGTTCGCTATTCTTATGAAGGCAATGACTGCTTCGTGTATGTGGTCGTAATCATGCAAGAAGTATCAATTGAAACGGTTGACCCGTTCACCTACGATGTGATTATCGCAGGTAGTGGCGCTGGTGGACTTCTCACCGCCCTTGCCCTGTCTGCTGAAGGAAGACGTGTATTGATAGTTGAGAAGGCCGCCCGCCTAGGTGGTGTCTGGCATGGTTACTGGGTGGATGGATATAGGGTTGACCAGGGTCTTCATGTTATCACTCGCGTGACTCGTGGTGCCTTTACCAGGTTCATGAAGACGTACCTCCCTCAGCCGCCCGAATTCATCCTTCACGATGGCTGGCACTTCAGAGTTCACGACAGAGTAGGTACGATCCCCACAAGCATTGGACAGACGCTTCGTTGGCCCCTTACGGGGATGCGTGGTCGTCTGGGACTGGCTAAGATTGGCGCTAAGATCAAAACAATGAAACTGGAGGAGATGAAGAAATACAAGGACATCACATTTCTCGAGTTCATGCGCCGAAACAACGCACTCCATCAGCCAATGCTCGATGTCATGCAGAGTGCCATATTCATGGCGGCTGGTGTAGGAGTTGATGAAGCCTCAGCCTATGAGGCATTGAGAACGCTCAAGGACACCGACAAAGAGACCCCCAAACTCACAACCATCAGGAATCTCCTCTTCGGCTCCTCTGAATATGATGAGGGCTACGTCATTGGCGGAATGGAGCGGCTTGTGAAACAAGTCGTCGACACGATACAGGGTGACTATGTTCTGAACACTCCTGTCGAGGCAATCACAGAGCGTAATGGGCAGGTTGACGGACTGACTGCTGGAGGAACCACTCTTCACCATGACTGTATCATTAGCAATATCCCCTTGTGGTCCATGCCCAAAATCATTCGTTCTGATGACCCACACACCCGTGACTTCTTTGAGAGATGGAGCCACATGCGTGTCACTCGTGGAGTCACCCTATGGCTGGGACTGGATGAGGTCGTCATCGGTGACCGCAAGTCGCGAGTTCTGGTGCATCCAACACCAAATCGCTGGATCGTTTCCATATCGAGCTTCGATCCCTCCTGTGCCCCTCCTGGCAAGGAACTGGTCGGAGTCGCCATGATTGCAATGGATGGCAAGAGCTTGGAGGAGCAGGTGGAGATCATGAAGACCCACGGATTTGAGAAGTATTATCGCGATGTGCTTGACCACATTGAGATGGAACATGCCCAGATGTCTTACGCCACACGCGCAGCACTTGTCCCCGGTCAGACAGACCTTGATCGCCCCGGCCCGCGCACCCCAATCAAGGGGCTGTACATTGTCGGAACTGACACTGCGGGTGCTGGAGTCGGCCTTCAACAGGCTGCAAACTCTGCAGAGGGAGTAGTCGGTGCACTGCGGCAGGACAATCGAATTTGAACTCAGACTGGCGTTTCTCAATTTGACAGAACGAAAAGGTTTTACATTACTTTTAGACTGTTTCAATTGACCAGAGTGGTCAATTGATTA
>JAGSHP010000441.1 GCA_029855925.1 Candidatus Thorarchaeota archaeon
AAAAGCCACTCCGTGGAGAACGACGTTAGCGCCATAGCCCTTGGTCGCATGGATCTTTGCAATCGGCGAGAATACAGGCATGACAATTGTGGACTTGATTCCAAGTCTTGTTGCCGCATACGCCACACCCTGAGCGTGGTTCCCCGCGGACGCTGCGATCACACCCGCCTTCTTCTCATCATCGTCGAGCTGAGACATTGCATATGCCGCGCCTCGAACCTTGAAGGAGCCCGTCTTCTGTAGATTCTCCAGTTTGAGGTAGATCTCGCCACCAGTCATGTTACTGAAAGTGGTCGATTTGTCCAGTGGAGTGAGATGTGCGATTCCTTTCAGGACTCGTCGTGCATCCTCTATCTTTTCATACATCTTCTCATAGTCAACCATTGTTGCCGCCTGTCTTGAAACGATGCACACTGACGTTTATGCCTTTGCTGTGTGAAGCATACGCAGTGAATAGACGGTGCCATCTCTTCAATAGGCTGAATGTATTCTTCAATAGACTCGTTTGTTGATCTCGATGCCTCGTTCCTTGAGACCTGCAATGAACGGTTCGGGAGGTATCGAACGTTCTGGTGGCAAGACGCCTCTTTCCGTGATTGTTCCATCCACCATCATGACCGCAGCAAGTGCAGCTGGGAATGACGTTGTTCTCATCATGGAGGTGAGACCCGTGGCATCATCGTAGTAATCGATCATCTCGTACTCGATGGTACGCGACTCGGTGCCCTTCCAGCCCTCTACGATTATTCGCATCAATGTGACGTCCTTGCCGCTTGGTGGGAGGTTCTTCTCAAGAAGTCTCTCCAAGACGGTTCTTGGTGCAATCTTCACGCCGTCAAAGTCGTGTTTCTCCTTGTCCATTAGTCCAAGTTTCATCATGCACCACATTTTGTGTCCGTGACCGGGGTATCGAATCGTCTTGTAATCGAGGTTCTTGACCTTGCCCTCGTAGGTGAGTGGTAGGGTGGATGTCCCTCCGCTGGTATTGAACGCCTCAAGCTTGCCGAATGGCTCAGGAAACTCGATCTGCTCAAACCCGACAAGTGGGTCCTCGAAAGCTATCTTGCCATCACGAAGGACCATGCACGGCTCAACGTACTCGTTGATGAGACCCTCAACGCTGAAGATGAGCGCGTAGTTCAGTGGCGGATGTGGTTTCTGTTGAAGCCCACCAACACGAATCTTCACGGACTCCACATTGTCAAGATAGTCGATTCCCTCTCTTGCAAGAACGCTCACCATCCCGGGTGCGAGACCGCAGTCAGGAATGATGGTAACACCTGCATCATGTGCCTTGTCGTGGAGCTCGAGCTGTTTCTTTACAATATCCAAGTTTCCTCCAAGATCGCACATATGAGTGCCAGTTTCTATGGCAACCTCCGTGTGCAGGTAATTGACCTTATAGCTTACACAGCTGATGACAGCGTCCACTTCGGAGAATGCCTTCACCAAGGCCTCTCGGTCACCAGCGTCAAGTTGGCGTCCTACCACCTTGGGCCCCATGTCGTCTGCTAACTTCATTGCCTGTCTTTCGTCGATGTCGCCAACTATGACCTGTTCCACTGCGTCATTACGCGCAAGATCAAAAACGGCGCCACGACCCATCTTTCCGGCACCCAGTACGAGAATCTTCATATGACTTGAGCAACCCCATGCTAACCTTTGAAATATATGGGGGAATTGCGAATATTAACAGTTCCGACTAACGCCGTGGGATTGAAACAGTTTCCTCGTTCAACCAGTTTGTGATCGTGGTGGAGATGTAGTCATTGAAAGTCATCAGCGATATCTGTTTCGCTGAGAGGAAGGCCTCCATGGTTTCGAGCTTTCTCTCTTGAGAAGGCGTCAGCATGTCAAGGATCTGCAGCATCTGGAGGGCATTCAGAGGCGCATCTCCAGCAAAGCAGTTGTTAAAATATCCAAGAAATGTTTCCGTCACATCCTGAGAACTCCCTCCAGTCTTTTTCGTAGGACCATCCACTCGTTTCAATATGTAGCCCGCGTCTCATATTGTTCAATTATCCTATTGCACAAACAGGTTTCTATCTTCCAGTGATGACGGGCTTCGAGACTCAGTATCGTCTAGTGACGTTCACAGTCCCGCGCACTATCTCTCTCCTCCTCGCATGAGACACTGCCTGCTCTATCCAATGGCTTATCTGTGAATAGAACAATGTCCCCTATTATGAAAGAATACGATCTCATTGTGATTGGTTCCGGTGCCGGGATGAACCTGGCATCTGCGGCCTTTGAGCAAGGCTTGCGTGTTGCCGTTGTGGAGAACGGTCCTCTGGGCGGTACCTGCTTGAATCGTGGTTGCATCCCGACAAAAATTCTGACCTACGTGGCTGACGTGATTATGGAGATGCAGCATGCTGAACGTGTGAACCTCAAGGCTCGCGTCGAAGAGGTCGACTTCAAGGGTCTCATGGAACGCATGCGACATGAAACGGTCGGCGAGTCCGAACAGATGGCGAAGTCCGTGCAATCGGTTCAGGGTCTCGATTGGTATCATGTCACTGGTGAGTTCATTTC
>JAGSHP010000112.1 GCA_029855925.1 Candidatus Thorarchaeota archaeon
CTATTAAACATGTCTATAACTGAGCTTTGTACTTGAACAAACGGGAATTTATTACAGTAGAGTGCGACACGACAGGCGCGTTCATGAGGATGGAAGGGGGTGTTCGCGTGTGATAGGTCGAACAGGGAGAGCAGAGAACCCCAGAATACAATGCATCAGAGTCCAAGAAACTGATGGTGCCAACATGCCTGCAAAGCTTAAAACGGCAGGAGGGTTATGAAAACCAAAGGGAGGTAAAGCTTTGACAATCCCAATACTCTCAGGAATTATAGATGGACTGAAGGTGTTCTTCAAGACGCGCAGATATGTTGCATACTTGATAATATTCGTTGCAACAACGTTTCTAGCACTTTTTGTCTCATGGCTGATCACGCTCTATGTCGGTACGCCTGTCGAACAGTTTCTTGTTGGATTCTTCGTGTACGTCGGAGCGACTGGTACAATATACTTTGGACTGGGAACATTGTTCACTGGTCTGAAGCTGGACAGCCTGTGGATAACCAGACGTGGCAGAGGTCACGTCACTGAATTCAAGGGACTCGCTTGGTTGGCGGTCTCATTTGCGATTGCGGTGTTTCTCTCCATTGCAGTGGGTGAGATAGCCCTTCTCATATTCTCAATATTCGGTTGGGTGGGATGGATTGCATTTCAGGCATATCTTTCGGCAAGAACAAGTCTGCGGCTTGCAACGATTGCAGAACCCAAGAAGGGCGGAGTGGCAATCGGCATCGGAAGTTTCATTGTGCTTATCATTGGCATTGGCATCATAGGAGCTGAGATCTTACTCGCACTCGTTATCATTCCCAACAATCTGTTTGGGATTGACGCAGTAATTGGATCCGTCTTCAGTATGTTTCAGATAAACATCACCCTCCAGTGGCCATTCCTCGTGGCAGCGATGGGATTGCTAGGGCTCTTTGCACTAGTGGCATTTCTCGCATTCTTCAGATATGCAAGGAAGGGCGCTGCGATCAACATTGCGCTCCTGACCGTGTTTGTGGCAGTCTACTCTGGTTACTTCCTTGTCAATGTAATGAGAAGAACCGGAGCACCCCAGATGACTCTTGTTGATGTGGGGATGTCACTATTCTTCCTTGTCTACGCAATGAGCGGAATCGGCAGAACGGTCACAGAGGCCGTCGAAGAGACCCGAGCCCGACTGCGTGACTTCGGTCCATTACTGACATTCTTCCTGGCGAGTGGATTCTTCTACGTTGACAGCATCATCGCGGTCACAGCCACTGCCCCCGCGTCCATTCTTGGAAGCTGGTACATCTTGGACTGGTCTGGAACCACTACATATGCCACATACATCTTCCGCGACATTGCCAAGCTCATGGCATTTCCAGTCGTAGCCTTGTTCACAATGCTGTACTATTTGAAGGTGGAACGTGTCGAGAGAATTGTGACTCGAGCTCGCGAAGAAGGTGAAACCTTTGCTCCAGAAGAGGTAGATGAGGAGATAGCCGAGCGCGTGCCCGAGCCTGGAGAGAGTTGGGCGAGCGAGAGAGCTGAGGGCATCCCTAAGGGAAGACAGGGACATGACCTCTCAAGTCGCGACACTCGCAGGCTGTCAGTCGACAGTAGTCGTCGGCTTGGCAAGGCGAAACGTCTTGGCGAGGAAGACGAGGAAGAAGAATAAAAACAATAGGATGGGAGCCCCATGCCCTCATCCATTCTTTTTGTTGCGTTCAACCCACAGGTGCGAACAAGCTGTTCTCTTTCCCGGAATACGCTATGCGGTCCGGAATATGTCAAGGCTAGTGAGACACTGGATACTGTCATCGACCTTGACATGCAGATCACTCAACATAGTTCCCAGAGCATGTTCTCCCTTGACCTCATCATGCAACTGAGCAATGTCATGCTTGATGACTTCAAGACGTCGCACCATTTGACCAACACCTGCGAGAAACAGCATCGAAACGTCCCCATCAATCCCGTAGAGCACTCTTCGACGACCACGGCCAACCTGATGGCTGTCGCGTTTGCCAGTGACTATCCCAGTCGACACAAGTTCTGACATGATGGTGCCAATGCTGGCACGAGAATATCCTGTTCGTTTGCTGAGCTCCTTTGCGCTCAGTCGTTGACCAGTCCGGTATTTCTCATAGAGCAGAGCCGCAAGAACTGGAGCTGCATTTTCGGACAGATTCAACCACTTCGCCAGTTTTTCGAACAACTGCAGGAGAGAATCATCGACTTTGGGCATGCTTTCAGTTGGAATTTGAGTCTCCTCCTCTTGAAGACTAAACTATGTTCGAAGAGTTGGGCATTTATCTCTATCGAATTCTCTAACAAGAAGCCTGAAGGAAACACTCACTATCGGTGTCGACGCCACGGGAGGTGTGCAAGCGTCATAGAAGAAATGCGATCATTGTAAGAAGAATAACAATGAATGATGCTACTGCGCAGTTGACGCAGGCGCCCTCTTGAATTTCCCGCTTGTCCCGCTCACTCAGCTTCGCGGAGTCCACAGTGTCGGCATCGTCCTTTTTCTCATCCTTCTTCGTCATGAGAATTCCTCTCCATTAGAACGCACACTGACCGTTTTAAAGTACGTGTTTCTTGGACGGTCCATCAATCAATGCTCTTGACAAGCTCAATCTCGTCATGAACGGGAATCCTGTACAGTCCGACCTCTGGAATCTGTGGCTTGAGATCTCTTGCCTTGTCGACGGCATCAGGATAGACTGCCGATATTCTAAAGCCTCGGCGCTGATAGAATCGCAGGGCTCGAAGATTATCGTTGGTCGTAATCGTCACCAATTTGGTACAGCCGCGTTCCTTAGCGATTCGGGTCAGTTCCTCGACAA
>JAGSHP010000277.1 GCA_029855925.1 Candidatus Thorarchaeota archaeon
GCTGCGGGGGCGGAGGCAGATCTACCTGCGACAGTAGCCGAATGACATCCTTTGCCTTTTGGAGCACAATCCCAAGAGGCGACTCTGCAAATAGGACGGCTAGTATCCAGTCAGGATTGACACGCCCGAGAACAATAGTACCATGCTCACTCATGATGTTCATCATTTTCAGTGATGTCGAGTGAATCTTCAGGGCTCCTTGGATCTGAGCCACAATATCGTCAGGTATTGAAAAGGACAGAAAGAGTTGTCCAGCATTTGTGATCAGCGTGTAACCAAGTACGGACTCATCAAACTTCAACTTGCTCAGAGCCCGATCTAAGTCCATCTTTGAGAACCCCACGAGAAACCTTGTCCAATGCTATTCAACCATCCATCTGCCTTAAGTAAGTTATTGCTGTTGTCGCGTCTTCGGCGAGGTTCGAAGAAAGGCTTCAACCGATTTACGCGTAGGGTGGCTTGCATCGGGACTTGATACATAGAGTGAAGCCACGGAGTTTGCCAGTACAAGTCTGTCATGTGGTTCAAGATTTAGTAATAGACCAAGAATGTCTCCAGCATTCCACGTGTCACCAGCCCCACAAGTAATCAGCGGCTCTACTGCAAAAGTGGGAACCATTGTTTCGTTTCGCCCCATGATACTTGCAGCATAGTACGGGGTATGTAGGTCAACCCGAACCCCTGTTTCTCGAGAAACTGCTCGCGCACTCTCCAACCATTCATCTGGTGAACCGTCAGCGGGAACCTCTCCGCTGCGACCTTCAATCACATGGGCAAGCCACTGCACCTCATTCTCGTTGACACTCAGTACGTCAACCAAATCGGCACGGAGTACCTCATCGACCAACGCGGGCAATATCTCTGGACGACCTGAGGGGTCACCAATATCAATGAACTTGATGGCTTCCGACTCCTGCTGGACGAGTGAGAACACGTCAGAGGCAAGACCAGATGGGTCCCTGTTGTGGTTCAGACACAGAAGGGCGACAAGTCCCGATCCTCTAATGGCGTCCACATCGTCATCATCCAAGTCGTCAATGGAAAAGTCCTTGGCTGAGCCACTATCGCTCACCATCAAATTGACACGGCGACCCTGAAAATCCGTTTCAATTGAAACAGTGGAGGAGAGGCTACCGGTGGTATGGACATGGTCAAGACTCAGGGATGGGTCAGCTAGAGCCCGCAATAATGAGAAACCCTGCGGACTGGTCTTGACAATGAGGACTGGAGACACTCCAAGTTTCAGAAGAGCAGAGGCGGTATTGACCGCGTTGCCTCCACGCTTGATAAGATGACGGGTTCCAATCAGATTTCCGCCGCCCTGATGGGCTAACCGTTCGAGGTCCTTGAGAAAGTCTGACAGAGAGGCGCCAACAACAAAGTGATCTACAAAGAAGTCAGGCATGATGACAGGTGAGGGCACAACAGGAGGCTTCCGGATGGCGTCAAGCAGAGCACGCCATTCCACAGTGAAGCCTCCCTCCAAACTCGAAGATGATGGAATTATGCAGTAGAGGACGCACCTGGTCCAGAGCCGCCCAGGTCAGTACCCTTCAGGATCTTGACGTTCTCAGGGTGCACGCTCTTCCTGCGAAGATCTACAGGAAGTCCATTGCGTCGGGCAGCACTAATGCTGACCCCAGCCTCTCTCAGTTCACCTCTGCTAAAGCCTCGACCAGGTCTCCACTTTGCGTTCTCAGGGGACTTGACCAGAGGAATGTCTACCACATCAACCATAGTTCTCACCTATGACAAGGAGAGCCGTATATTTCTTATTAGATTTTCGAGGTGTGCCAAGTACGCAAATGGCGAGCCAGTATGAAGAAATGATGAAGTTCATAAGCAGTTTTGAACGAAGACAGACCAGTGAAACGAGATGAGAGCCGAAGGTGTCAAAGCAGAGTTTTCCAATCTTGAGACCCATATGGGAACCTTCAGAGACTCCAGGTTCAAGATGAAGTGCGATGTTTCGTATGAGGAGTCATTGTTAGTATTGACTGATGGGAAGAGAGTGGTAAGACTCCATGCGCGTAATATCGGCAATGCCGCACTCGAGAAGAAGGCAGTCCGCATTTCGGCCATGAACTTCGAAATCCAAGAGGGTGATGATGACCCAAGTGTTGTTAGCGGTTCGATTCGAATCGAGGTTGGAAAGGACGCCGAGGAATGGTACAGAATGATTTGGGGATAGAATTCTCTGTGCGCCCCAAGAAATGGTTAGAAGAGCAGGTTTAAAATAGGAGGACGCGTGCAATTCTGCGCACCTCTGTGTGGAGTATTGTGCCATGTCGGACAAGATAGACTATGTCGCATTCCAGTTCAGCGACCTGTTGGGTCACATAAAGACTATGATTGTTCCTTGCAGGCCAGTAGAAACCCTTGAAGAACTCAAGAAAGATCCAATCATGACAACCGGAACAAGCGTTGATGGAAGCTCGGTCACGGGACTTGCCAATGTCGAGGCGTCCGACCTAAGACTGAGGCCAGACCCAGACACTCTAGTTGAGTTGCCGTATTTCAATCAGAGAGTGGCAGCCGCAATGTGCTACATTCAGAAAAAGGCTGATACTGGGACTCAGGCATATCATCCGCATGATGGGCGAGCCGTGTTGCACATGGTTCATCAGAAACTCATGCCCGAGAAATACTTGCTTAAGGTCAAGACCGAACCAGAGTTCTATTTCATCACTATGGACGGCGAGTCCTATGATGACGGGCAGTATGCGGACCTCTATCCGAATGCCGTGGGGCAGGACACACTGCTAGATATCGCCTCGGCTATACAGAGAATGGGGGTTGACGTACGTGTGGCTCATCACGAGGTCGGAACTGCGCAGTACGAGATTGAATTGTCTTTCACCGATTCTCGTAAGATGGCTGACAACATCCTGCGATTCAGGAACATAGCGCGAGAGATCTCTCAAGAGAACGGCCATGATGCCACGTTCATGCCCAAGCCATTTGAGGGACAGGCTGGAAATGGTCTCCATTGTCACCTACAGCTCTGGGAACAGGACAAGAATCTGTTTGGAGGAGACGAACCAGGAACGCTCTCCGAGACCGCTCTCCATTTTCTAGCGGGTTTGCTCGAGCACGCACCAGCTATAACAGCAATCGCCAATCCCACGATCAACTCATACAAACGACTTGTGCCTCATCAAGAGGCGCCCGTGTACATCTGTTGGGGTTACAGGAATAGAACAGCCCTAGTCAGAATTCCACTCTTTTCAGATCCTCAAAAGGCAGCTATGGAGTTCCGCTCGGCGGACCCGACCACCAATCCATACCTGCTCTTCTCAAGCTTCATCGCAGCAGGGATGGATGGTATCAAGAGAGAACTGATGCCACCGGAGGACTTGAAGTCTGATGTGTTCCAGATGAGTGAGGAGGAACTGGATGAGCTTGGAATCGAGACACTTCCCGAGAATCTCTATGATGCACTCGTTGCCCTTGTCAGTGATGAGGTCATAAAGGAGGCGTTGGGCCAGGAACTGGTCGACTCTTACATAGACGTCAAGCTTGAGGAGTGGGACGAGTACATGAATCATGCAGTCACTGATTGGGAGTGGCACAAGTATTCCGAGATCTAGTGCTCCTCAAAGTAGGTCTCAAGTCTGTCGAAGGCCTCATCCACGGCCTCAGGAGTGAGGGGGCCAATTGAGATGCGGATGTGTCCCTCACCTGCCACACCAAAGATGCGTCCCGGAAGTAACAATGTGGAGGTCTCTCGCAGGATGTCAAGCACTAGGGACTGAGAGTCAGTACAACCACTGACACGGGGAAAAAGATAGAACGTGCCGGCAGTTCTTGTCACCTCGAGACGATCAATGTCTCTGAGCCGAACGTATGCTAGGTCACGAAGATGGGCAAGACGCTCCATCTCAAAATCAACATAATCGGTCCCATTTCGAAGCACCTCAAGAGCAAGCATCTGACCTGCGGTCGGTGCGCAGATTGCAAGAGTGTCTTGTATTTTCATGTACTCCTTAATGACTGAAGAGCTTGCAACAATGAAACCAACGCGCCAACCTGCCATCCCCAGGTCCTTGGAAAAACTCCCCAGCGTGATGACGTTCTCATCTGCATCTCGACGCGAACGTGGACTATAGTGATTGCCCCCGTCAAATATGATTCGCGCGTAGGTCTCATCGGAGATGAGCATGATATCGTGCTCAAGACAGAGGTCTACAACACTGTCCACCAGCCGCTTCTTGTACACTGCGCCAGTTGGATTGTTTGGGGATACAAGAAGTATAGCCTTTGTTCGGTCATCCACAGCCCTAGCAATGGCATCCACATCAATCTGAAAATTCACATCCACAGGAACAGGCTTCGGTCTGCCACCTGCCAGCTGAATGGCCATGACCGAGTTGAAATAGTACGGGTCGGGAACGATGACGTTCTCGCCCACCTCCAAGATGGTCATGATCGCACCTGCAAAGGCTTGGTTGGCCCCAGCGGTTATCACAATCTCATCTTGTGGGTTGGCATCTATACCATGAACTCGGCGCATGTAGAGTGCCAGTTCTTCACGCAGCTCCAATAGACCCTGATCAGGCGTGTATCTGTGAAGAGAAGGGTTCCATATTTGCTCGCTCAGAACTCTCAGCGACTCCTTGGGTGGAATGTAGCCAGTGAGACCCTGCCCTAGATTGAGAAACTCTGGCGAGTTGAAGTATCCTTCCGCTGCCTTCATGAGTTCTACAATTGGGGGAGGCATGACATCGTGAGTACGGAATTTCATTGGGACCAGAGATATATCAATCACATGACCTTACAAACTCACCGATGTTCCGGGCAAATGCGTGTTTAGGTGCATCGTCTATGAACATGACTCAACACTAATATCATACCTCGTGGTAATTGTAGAGTAGGGCGTTCAAAAATGGAAGAAGACAAGAGCGTTTTGGGATATCCAGAGGCGAAAGTAGTACAGACAAGGAAGATCGAACTTAACAATCCTCTGCTAGTCTGTTGCTTTCCA
>JAGSHP010000295.1 GCA_029855925.1 Candidatus Thorarchaeota archaeon
GTGGACGACTGAACGAGGATGAGATTCAAGGCGTAAAGGCTCTTGCAAAGGCAATAGCTGAACGACTCAAGTAACAGACACGATGGTGTGTGGCGCAACTGTGTCACACCACCTACTACCTTTTTTGAACTGTTCGCAAACTACATGGATTCGGAACGGGTCCAGAAGAGACGAAGACAAGTTAGACTGGTCTAGACGAAGTTTTAAGTTGGACATGTGAAACTATTCTCTATCCTATTCGAGGAGGACTCAATAGTGGAACTAAAGGGAACTCAGACTGAAAAGAATCTACTGACCGCGTTTGCTGGGGAATCTCAGGCGCGGAATCGCTATACGTACTGGGCAAGCATTGCCAAGAAGGAAGGCTATGTCCAGATCTCAAAGGTCTTCCAGGAGACCGCTGACCAAGAGAAGGAGCATGCGGAACGCTTCTTCAAGTTGCTGCAGGAAGGAAATGCTGCTCCTGAGGTGGAGATTGCTGCGGCATTCCCAACTGGACCGATGGGCTCAACTCTCGAGAACCTGCGAGCGGCAGCCGAGGGCGAGCGCTACGAGTATCAGGAGATGTACCCGGGATTTGCCGAGGTGGCTGAGAAAGAGGGTTTCAAGAAGATTGCCGTCATCTTTCGAGCCGTAGCTGTGGCTGAGCAGTGGCACAATGAACGCTACACGATTCTCGCTGACAATGTAGAACAGGGTCGTGTCTTTGCAAGAAAGAACAAGATCAAGTGGCGCTGCCAGAACTGTGGCTACATTCACGTTGGCGAGAAGCCTCCAGAGCGTTGTCCTGCATGTGACCACCCCAAGAGCTACTTCATGGTACACGACGCCAACTTCTAGTTACCAAATCTCGGAGAGACTTCTCTCCGAGGCTTCTTTTATTCACGCAAATCAGACAATACTATCTTCACGTCTTCCTAATAAAGTCCCCAAGTTGTTCAAGAGACGGGACTGCAAAAATGATGATGATTTCTAATACCGAGGCGGATGGTGGCTCTGTCCCCTGAGAGGGAGAGATGAGAATGGGACATGCATTAATGTTCGTGATCAAAAATGAACGTCGATGCACAGAATCAAATCCCAGACCCCGAAGTGTGGAAGGCAGACTTTCCCGCATGGCCGGAACCAGAGGCCCCCTTCTAGAATCAACTAATCCTGATGGGTGAACAGTAAGAAGTATTCACTCCACTGTTCATTCTATGACGAGCTGCGGTTCAATTCCGCACCTCGTCAATTCTCTCTTTTTTTTTGCTTCTTGTTCTCTGAACTTAATACTTAGATATATCAACATAAATATCCAAAGAGAACAAAGAATGGATACTGGAATCTCATCAATCAAGACTACGGTCTATATCGACAACACCCCAATCGAAACCGAAGTTAAATGGTCAAGGGAAGGACCGATTCTTCAAGGGGAGTTTGAGGTAGGAAGAGATTCATACATGGTCTTACGGCACAAGATCTTGCCCAATCCAAGAGGCGGCTCAAGATTGGTCCGATTGGAGAGTCCAGAGTACGTTTATTTCGAACCTGAGTTCTCAGTATGGAAACCGTATGTCAAAGGGAGCATGCGACCCGACCCAATGTATCCGCAGAGTACAGATAATTGGGTTTCCCGACTGACAAGCGCAGGGTGGAGAGGGTATTATGTCGTTCAAAGATTGAAAAATAAAATGGGTTATTGGCTGACCATACTGGACAAACATGGGAACATCCACGAGAGTCACAGAATTGAACCTTATGAGATGCTATTGGTAAAGATGAAGACTGATGGAGAGTTATTGAGGGAGAGATGGAACGATTTGATGGGAGCGGGTGAAGAGGGATCTCCTTCCAGGTTAAAACGTATTCTCGAAGGACCGCCCCCAACTTGGAAGCAGTTGAGTGAACTGATCTACGGAGCCAATGTGGACAGGGTCGACAGTCAGAAGACTATGCGAGAGACCCTCAGCCAGTTGATACCCACAGAGTTCCCTCAGGAGACAAGAAACGAGCTGGTCAAGTTCCTGGCATGGACTCTTGGAATAGAATCAATCAAACAGGACCCTGTAGAACTAGTGTATGGACTCAGAGATCTAGTCTGGTTCAGAGGATTGGGACTCTTCCACTTGAAGTGCCTACTATCGAATCAACGACCTCCACCATACGTCAAGATCATGCAGGAGGTTGCCGAAAAAATCATGACTCAGATACCTCCACTCCGCGACCAGTCACTGAAGAACAAGATAGAACTAATGATCATCGACGGAGCCGAGAAGAATGCGCCGGACTTTCGAAAGTACGCATTCCAATACATGAGAAACATTGGTCGACGCGAACGGATCAGCGTCGATCCCCCTGTGACCAAGAAGATGGCCAAGACACAAAGCCTCCTAAGAGACAGGCTTGAACTGGTAGCTAGGGGCTTTTCCTTGAAGACCACACTTTATCCTCAGTCAATAGGACTCGCAGGGCTTGTTTCTCTGAGCCCGGCCTACAGATGGCCTCACACTCATATGGCCTGGTCTGCAACCCTAAGAGGTGAGGTCAAGAAGCTACAACACGTTCAATACATGCTCGTTCCTCCTTCAGTCGCCGAATCCGTTGCCAGAGAGCTAGGAAATGTGTTGGGGGTGGACTGGATAGGATACAGAATCAACAGGA
>JAGSHP010000281.1 GCA_029855925.1 Candidatus Thorarchaeota archaeon
GTCATCATCCTGATCTTGTTCCTGGTGAAGAAGAAGTAGGATTGTAGCTTCTAAACGGGGACGAAAGTCCCCTACCCCTTTCTTTTTTTGCAATTCTTGTTCTGATGGAAAGATGATATGGTGCTCTGGACACATTCGGTTGTTGAGAATGATACGCTTTAATTGACCGTTGCAAGCTATGCTTTCCAAGCGCCTTCATTCACAAGATCTCGGGGGCGTCGGCCCTGAAGTCCGGCAAGCAGATTCTCGGCACAGATCACCGCCATTCTATCTCTTGTTTCCACGCTTGCGCTTCCGATGTGTGGTGCCAATACAACGTTCGGTAGTCGAGTCAGTGGACTGTCCGCCGGGAGAGGCTCCTTTGTGAATACATCCAGTCCTGCAGCTCTAATCCATCCGTTCTCCAATGCATCCACCAATGCCTCCTCGTCCACCACAGGTCCTCTTGCAGTGTTGATGAGAACAGCCGTTGGCTTCATCTTTTTCAGTCTGTTGCGGTTGATGAGGTGTCGTGTTTCCTCGGTCAGAGGAGTGTGCAGCGAGACAAAGTCTGACTGTTCAAGAAGGGTGTCAATATCGACTCTTGTTGCACCAAGTTCTTCCTCCGCTCTTCGAGTCAGGTCCGTTTCAGACCTACTTGTGTACAGGACTCTCATCTGAAATCCTGTAGCTCGTCTTGCCATGGCAAATCCGATTCTCCCCATCCCCACGATGCCTAGAGTTGCCCCGAAGATATCTCGACCAAGGAGCATCTTGGGCCCCCACGCTACTCTCCATCTCCTCTCTCGTACATAAGCGTCAGCCTCGACAACTCGACGAGACGCCGCCATCAAGAGGGACCACGCCAGGTCCGCCGTTGTCTCGGTAAGGACACCCGGTGTGTTTGTCACGAGTATTCCTCTTCTTGTGGCTGCGGCAATGTCGATATTGTCGTATCCCACGGCATACTGAGCTATTACCCGAAGCCTTGGTAACCGCTCAATGACCTCTGCATCGATTTGATCTGAGAGTAGCGTCACGAGTCCTTCGCAGTCCTGAGCCAGACTGATGATGTCCTCACGACTTGGAGGCATCTCGTTCTCCCACACAGTGGCATTGCAATTGCTTCTAATGATGTCCAGTCCCACTTCCGGAATCTCTCTTGTGACAAACACCCTGGATGGCATTTCATTTCGCTCCAGATGTCCAAGTACCGTCTTGCTATACGAAGCTTCCGTTTGTCACAACTAATCAAGAGGTCGCGCACCTGTGCTCAAAAATCATATGCGCCGACAATATCGCTTATATAACAAAGAATTGTATCAATCTTGGGTGCCACTGATGTCATTAGAATTACCAAGGAGCGCAATCATTGTTCTTGACAGACTTCAACATGATGGTCCTATGACTCCAAAGGATATCTCGACAAAAGTCGACTTGGCGCCACGGACCGTGTCATTTGCCCTCCGAAAGCTGGTTCGCCACAAACTCTGCCGGAAGGTTCCTAATCTCTCGGACATGCGACAGCCACTCTATTTTGTTGAAGAGGACCGGGCTCGAGAACTGCGCATGAAATACGAACATGTCTTCCGCCAAGTATTAATGTGAAGTCGCACCACACGCCCTGTGAGACAGAGCTGTTGACAATCACACGGATGTCACAGTCTCCACATCTGGAGGCAATCTTACAAATGGCACATGAAGGACTATCCCTATTTCTTGTTCTGTTAGGAGTCATACTCATCTTGGGTTACTATTTCGGTCCGCGAAATGAAGTGCGTCAGTTCAAGCGTTTGGAGGGCAAGGTAATGCTGATCCCTACTGGTGTGCTGTTGTTCATTCTTGCAGGCATTCTCTACTCCGGCATAATCGGTTAGTCTCTTGAAATGAGCTAAGTTTCTCACTTGACATACTCCAGCTCTAGAAGCCGAACGAATACGGCAGCGGAAACAAGATCTGCGGTCGTTCCTGGATTGAGAAGATTTCCACGTGCACGCAGCATTCTATCAAGATGTTGAATTTGGTCTATGCTCTTCAACTCTTCATGCAAGATCTGAGTTGCTGACCTCTGGACATCGAGCGCAGCCTCCATCCCTGCTCTCTTGATGATGTGACTGTCCGGTTCAAGTGAGAGCCGCCAGATGAAGGTGTCAACAATGGCCTCTTCTGCAGTGGAGAGACCATGCATTCTCTCTCTCAGGAACGGAAGGGTTTCGAAGAATGTTGAGTGGTATTGTTCTGTCCATTCCCTGCAGATTCTGTCAACTCTTGCAGAGATTTGAAAGAGGTGCCCCAAGCGCATCTTGTCTGCCTGGATATTCTCATATACATCGGGATTCTCAAGATCATATCTGGAGTGTTGCTTGGTCCAACTCTCTAGAGTCTTGTGTCTGTCGCCACGGGGATTGACGAGATGTAGAGCCCTGTAGAAGCTGACGGTGTCTTCGACAGTGGTTGAATTGATGATGTCTCCAAGATACTTCTCCGCGAGAGAGACAACCAGTGTGCCGCTGTCTGAGATTGACGCAGCCATTGCGGCTGCTAGTGGTACATGTAAGAGGATTGTCCCAAGTATTGTATTGTGTCGATTACCGTCTGTAAATACGTTCGTTGTGGTCTCAAGAATCAGCCTTCCCAGTTGCACCTCTTGGGGTTCGATGACCCCGCTCGAGAGCAATACTCCTTGAGAAGCGGCGTGGTGAATACCCTTGCCGATCAATGTGGCGCTTGCAAGAAAGTGACGATAGTCAATGTCCGAGAAGCCGACTCCTCTGTTGACATTTCCCGGTTTTGGTGCGCTCACCTCGAGTAGCACCGCAAGTTGACTTGACTGAGAGACGCGCCACGCCAGATCGTTCATTGCAACCATGATTATGACTGTAGACATTGACAGCAAAAATGCTTTCTTGCCACGCCTGATCGTTCATTGCAACCGCTGGTGACCCCTCCAGTGGCGAATGTCCTTATTGCCTTTGTTGATTCAGAAACGATAAAAAGAGGTTCGACTCAAGACGATACTGAGGACACTGCCATGAGTATTTCAGCAAGATTGACCTTTTCCCAAGTGGGATTGTTTGTTTCCATAATCGTGTATCTTGCAGTCAGAGGTTTCTTTGTCGTCCTGAATATAGGACTACTGTGGACGCAGGCTGGCGGCTTTCTCAGCATCGCATTTCCACTGATTCCTGTGATCGTGATGGGCTTCACTGCCTGTGTTGTTTCCTATGGCTATTCCTATCTCGGTCTCTGGGTGATGGACCACAACCAGCCACTACTTGGGATGCTTCTGATATTTCTTGGAGTGATTCTCATTCCTGGGGCTCTTGGTGTTTATTCTTGGGTCTACTTTCCCCTTCTTACTTAACAATCTGAGGCAGGATCACCGACGCGCGCCCCTTCAACACGACATCTCCCACTCCATCCTTGTTCTCACCCTGTAGTGTCACGATGATGACCTTTGCGCCTGACTTTTTCGCAAGCTGTGGCAGGTAGGCTGCGGGATAGACGCTAAGACTAGTCCCCACAACAATCATCAGGTCGGTCTCTCGACATATTCTGATCGCCTCAGACATAGCTATCTCAGGGAGAGGTTCACCGAAGAGGACTGCCTCGGACTTGAGAACGCCTCCGCATTCAGTGCATCGTGGGGGGATTTCTCCCTCAACCACTCTTCTGTGAACGTCCTCTTCAGCATAGACCTTACCGCACTTCATGCACGTGGCTCGCAGATAGTTTCCATGAATCTCGACCACTCGTTTGCTTCCAGCAGCCTGGTGTAAGTTGTCTATGTTCTGGGTGATGATTCCTATCAGTTTTCCCTGGCGTTCGAGTTCTACAAGAGCATAGTGTGCAGGATTCGGCTTGGCCTTGAGGATCACCTCCGCCAGCTCCTGTCCCATTGTCCAGAACTTTGATGGGTCCTCCAAGAATCTATCATACGTCGCATATTCAAATGGGTCATACCTTCGCCAGAGACCGCCCTCTGACCTGAAGTCCGGGATTCCCGAGTCTACACTGATGCCCGCACCTGTGAGTGCTGCGATCTTCTTGGACTTTGCCACAAGTTCTCTTGCCCTTTCGATGTCTGCGTCCATGGTCATATTACCACATGCATCAATGCGTCACTTCATAGTTTCGGTATGTGTCCATATACATGTCGAAAGCTTTTTCTTTTCATAGATTGCAAAAACCTCCGAGTCACCGAGGGAGGCTGAATTCAGACCTTCAGCGCCCCTGCCGTATATCTAGTTCGGTTGGTTTCTGTGCTTGTTTCCACATACATCACTATAGGCTGAGTGTGCCGAGAATGAGCGAGAAAGAAGGAGAATCGGAAATGGAGCTGGCCTCGGTGGAAAACGATAATGATGATGAAGAGGCATTCGAGTTGGTACCTGAAGATGAACTCGAGGTCCAGCGAGTACGGGCTGAGGAGCTTTTCGACAAACTACAGCGTGTCCAGGCGGACTTCGACAACTACCGGAAGCGCATGGATGCACGGTTTGCCGAGGCTGCCAAGTTTGCCGGCGAGGCTATTCTGCTAAAGGTTCTAGAGATCTACGATAACCTCGAACGTGCTCTTGAGGTCGACTTTGAGACCGACCCGAAGGCTGCAAAGGAAGGAATTGCGGCGATAAAGCAACAGATGGACTCAATGCTTCGACAGGAAGGAGTCCGGCCAATGGACCCTCTCGGTAAACCTTTTGATCCATACTACCAGTATTCTGTGCATAAGATCAACGATCCGGACAGGCCTGATGGGGTGGTTGTTGAGGTCTATCAGAAAGGGTATATGTTTCGTGAGAAGGTATTGAGACCGGCTCTAGTCTGTGTTAATCGTCATGAGTCCGAGGGCTCCAACACTGAGACCGATAGTGAATCGAGCGAAGCTCAAGAAAAGAAGGATGGTGAATAGTCATGTCACGAATTGTAGGTATTGATCTTGGAACAACAAACAGCGGCATTGCATACATGGAGGGTGGAAAGCCAACCATTATTCCAAATGCAGAAGGAAAACGACTGACTCCCTCCGTTGTGGGAATCACTCAACAGGGCGAGATAGTTGTGGGCGAGCTGGCCAAGCGTCAGGCGGTGTCCATGCCCGAGCGCACAGTGCGCTCCATAAAACGCAAGATGGGCCAGAACTATCGCGTGAAGATTGGCGACAAGGAGTACACGCCCCAAGAGATCTCGGCAATGATTCTGCGCAAGCTCAAGGAGGATGCTGAGGCCTTTCTTGGTGAGAAGATCGAGAAGGCTGTCATCACGGTTCCTGCCTATTTCAATGACAGCCAGCGTCAGGCGACAAAGGACGCAGGTCGCATTGCAGGGCTGGAAGTTGTCAGAATCATCAATGAGCCCACGGCGTCAGCACTCGCTTATGGTCTCGACAAGGGGAAGGAACTCAAAGTACTTGTCTACGACCTTGGTGGTGGGACCTTCGACGTTTCCATTCTTGATATTGGTGAAGATGTGTATGAGGTTCTGTCTACAAGCGGGAACACACACTTGGGTGGTGACGACTGGGACCAGAGGATCATTGACTGGATTGTTGAGGAGTTCAAGAAAGAGACCGGCATTGACATAACCTCTGACCGGTCTGCAATGCAACGAATCAGAGACGCTGCCGAACAGGCAAAGATCGAGCTCTCAACGGTGCAGAAGACGGTGATCAATCTCCCGTACATCACTGCCGACGAGTCTGGACCGAAGCATATCAATCTCGAGCTGACTCGGGCGAAGTTTGAACAGATGACTGATGATCTTGTTCAGGCCACAATGGGACCAATCCGTCAGGCACTACAGGATGCCAATCTTGAGGCAGAGAATATTGACAAGATTCTCCTCGTTGGTGGAGCCACACGAATGCCTATGGTCCAAAACCTGATCCGTAATCTCTTGGGTAAGGAGGGCGAGAAGAGCATAAATCCTGACGAGTGTGTCGCACTTGGTGCTGCTGTTCAGGCTGGAGTTCTATCAGGTGAGGTCAAGGACATACTTCTATTGGATGTGACACCTCTGACTCTCAGTATCGAGACCCTTGGTGGAGTCGCCACGCCAATCATTCCTCGGAACACGACGATTCCAACACGCAAGAGCCAGATCTTTACTACCGCGGCAGATAATCAGACTGTCGTAGAGATTCATGTCGTGCAGGGAGAACGCCCAATGGCAAAAGACAACATGACTCTTGGGCGATTCCAGTTGGTGGGTATTCCTCCAGCACCGCGCGGTACACCTCAGATAGAGGTCACCTTTGATATCGACGCAAATGGCATAGTCAAGGTCTCAGCAAAGGACAAGGCGACAGGCAACGAGCAGTCAATCACTATTACAGCCACTACGAATCTCACTCAGGAAGAGATTGACAGAATGGTCAAAGACGCTCAGAAATACGCTGAGGAAGACGCCAAGCGAAAGGCACAGATTGAGGCCAAGAACAACGCTGACAACATGATCTACCAGGGCGAGAAGATGATTCGCGACCTTGGTGATAAGATTCCTGACGACCTCAAGAAGGAGTTCGAGCAGAAGTCTAAGGACCTCCGTGCAGCCATAGACAGCGATGACTTTGAGAAGATCAAGACTGGAACCGAAGAGCTTCAGCAGGTCATATTCAAGATGTCTGAGAAGGTCTATGGTGCTGCAGGCCCTGGCGCGGCAGGCCCTGGTGCGGCAGGATTTGACCCCTCCACCATGGCTGGTGGAGCTGGGCCTCAGTTTGGCGCAGGCGGACCAACAACAACAACAGCATCTGCATCCTCTACTGATAGTGATGACGAAGAGAATGTAGTGGATGTGGACTTTGAAGACCTAGACGAATAGGGAATGGTGATGCTCCTTGGCAGACGAAGAGGACTACTACAGCATATTAGGGGTGAGTCGAAGTGCCACCCAAGATGAGATTAAGCGAGCCTATCGTCGGTTAGCCAAGGAGTTCCACCCTGACCTCAATCCGGGGGACAAGTCCGCTGAGGAGAAGCTCAAGAAGATCAATGAGGCATACTCTGTGCTCAGCGA
>JAGSHP010000468.1 GCA_029855925.1 Candidatus Thorarchaeota archaeon
ATATTCCGAGCTTGGATATCTTATCCAGAGAATCAAGAGCATTCAGGAGAAGCCGGTCGCAATCATCTCGAATGGCTCATTGCTCTTCGAGCCACAAGTTCGTGCAGATGTGGCTCAGGCGGATGTGGTCATGCTGAACTTCGACAGCTGGGACCAAGAGAGTCTGCGGCGCATCAATCGACCGCTCAGCATGCTGACATTTAAGAAGCGGATGGAGGGGTACCGGCTCTTTCGCGAGATCTTCACAGGCCTGCTATATTTGGAGGTCATGCTTGTAAAGGGTCTCAATGATAGCGATGCTGCATTGAAGGCAATTGCAGGCCTTGCTCGAGACCTTCGACCGGACAAGATATTCGTCAATACGCCTGTACGCCCGCCTGCTGAAGAGTGGGTCCAGGTTCCTGACGAGGACAAAATTGCCAGAGCAAAGGAGATCCTCTCAGCCAACCGAATCGACTATCTTCCGGAGGGTGAGTTTGTCTCACTGGAAGATGATCCTATCCGGGCGGTTCTCGATATCATCAGCAGGCACCCGATGCGAATAGAAGACATCAGGACACTGTTGCTCAGGCGAGAGAACTCTCAAGACTTGGAAGATACACTTGGTGAGATCAAACAAGCTCTCGAGTCCGACTCCTCAGTGACAGAGATAAAATACGGGGAGTCAGTATTTTACCGAAGGTCAATCACCTGAGAGCAATGTGACCAGGTCTTTGTCCGAGAGGCAAATGCTTAAGTGATGAACCACTCCAGCGCGCTCACGGTAAGCTATTCCCAAATGAGAGTGCTCATCGTTGAATTATGACGTAGCGATTGTGGGCAGTGGTCCCGCCGGAATTTTCTGCGCCCTCGAACTCATCGAAGTCAAACCCGATTTGAAGATTGTAATGATTGAGAAAGGAAAGCCCATCAAGAAACGTTTCTGCCCAAACTCCACAGCGGCACGTGGCTGTGCAAAATGCAATCCCTGTCACATTCTCGCAGGCTGGGGCGGCGCAGGGGCGTTCTCAGACGGTAAGCTCACCATCTCAACACGCGTGGGCGGATGGCTTGATGAGATTCTTGGAGAAGACCGCCTGAGAGAGATGATTGACTACGTTGATCTGAAGTATCGAGACTACGGCGCCCCGGATCAGCTCTACGGTGCAGACACTGATGATACGGAGGCATGGTCCAGAAAGGCTGCCCTTGTTGGTATGGAACTGATCCCACAGAAGGTGCGTCACATGGGGAGAGAGGGATGCATCAACGTGATGGGTAGCATGTATGAAGCACTGTCTGAGAGAATCGATATTCTCTTTGACACCGAGGCAAAAGACATCCAGGTTGAGGACGGAAAGGTCGTGGGCATCGAGACCAACGGCGGAACGTTCATCTCTGCACGCTATGTTGTTGCAGCTCCTGGACGCGTCGGTAATGAGTGGCTCTCTCAACAAGCAAAACGTCTCAATCTTGAGACTGAGAACAACTATGTAGACATAGGAGTGAGGGTCGAGATTCCTGCGCCAGTCATGCAGGATATTGCCGACTCTCTCTATGAACCGAAACTCGTGTACTATTCAAAGCAATTCGACGACAAGGTCAGACTCTTCTGTTTCAATCCGGGTTGGGTGGTCACGACGGAATATTACGACGAGATTCTCACAGTGAATGGTCAGTCCTATGCTCATACTAAGACGCCAAATACGAACTTCGCCCTACTCGTGTCAACAAAGTTCACGGCACCGTTCAAGGAACCAATAGCCTACGGACAGCACGTTGCCCGCCTCGCAAACATGCTAGGAGATGGTGTCATTGTGCAGCGACTCGCGGATCTCAGGCGAGGCAAGCGCAGTACCTATGAGAGAATCCAGAGGTCTCCGGTCAAGCCAACGCTACCAAGCGCTTCTCCTGGTGACCTGAGCTTTGCACTGCCCTATCGACACCTCAGCTCAATCTTGGAAATGCTCGATGCGCTGGACAAACTCTGTCCGGGTGTGGCTGGAGATGGAACACTTCTCTACGGCATAGAGGTCAAGTTCTACTCGTCAAGGATAAAGCTGAACAACAACCTCGAGTCAGAGATCGTGAACCTGTATGCGGCTGGTGATGGAGCGGGAATCACACGCGGGCTCATGCAGGCATCGGTCTCAGGTGCTGTTGTGGCAAGGGATATTTTACGAAAGGAAAAGGCATTGTCGCGCGAGAAGGAATGATGCCGGACACTGATGAGGACCTGCGAGCTATTTCATAAAGCTTATATACCATTTGGTCCCTAGTGCTAGTGAATAATTAGTCCCTAGTGGACGTGCAAAGGAAACAGCACAGAAGCCCCTTCGGTGACTCAGGGCGGTCGAGACCGCCCCGGGGCTTCAACATGGAGGAATGACTTATGATAAGTGATGATTTCGATAAGATAGTACGCCAAATGATAGAACAATTCTTTGGAGGCCCCGTTCCGGTGGATCCCGATGGGAAAGCCACCTTTAGGTTTACGATGATGACGACTGGCCCCATGAGCATGGAGAAGTCACCATTCATGGAAGAGGACATCCGTAATATTGAGAACCAGGGACCCAGAGCAGAGAGAATCGAATTGGAGGATCGAATCATCCTGATCATCGATGGTGTGACGGGTGATGTAGGTCCGACTGCAAGTGTAAAGGGTAGCAGGGTTACACTGACATTTGCAGATGAGAAGACAGAACCAATGGAGTTCGAGATGAACACAGATATAGATGTGAAGAAATCTTCCATCTCCTTCAGGAATGGAGTTGCTGAACTAAACCTTGCCAAGGCAAGGGG
>JAGSHP010000334.1 GCA_029855925.1 Candidatus Thorarchaeota archaeon
TGTCCGTATACAGGTCAATCAGAGTGTGCGCCTTTATTGAGAGCGTTCCCTCAAAGGTTTCAAAAGTCCAGCTGTTTCCTATGGGAATTGGCGGCAGCACCAACGCATTGGTCTCCTGTGCTACCCTCTGCGCCAAGTAGTCCGGCATTATTGTATCTGTACCAAGTGGCAGATGATTTCCATGCGCCTCAAGGGAGCCGGTCACCATGATGACCACCTCGGTCTTGCCTGCGGCTTCAATAAACTTCGAATGTGTGAGCTCATTCCAAAGAGGCATGATGTCCACGAACCTCCTTCAGAATTCGTCACTCTTAACTTTTTGTTATTTCGAACAGTTGGATTTAATTATTGATCATGACCATGTCCTCATCCACTCAACTTGAGGACTTGAAGTTCTCTTCAAGATCAGAATGCACATCAATCGAAAAGGTAATTAGTCAAATTGAATGACTCCGCGCCTGATTGTAGTGTTTCACTACTCATAGCCCCGTGGTGTAGCGGTCCATCATCAGCGGTTCTGGCCCGCTGGACCCAGGTTCGAGTCCTGGCGGGGCTACCATCTCCAATTAGCGGTCCATTTTGTTCGCCATACTTCCGAACGAGCCACGCTTCTCTCTCCTCTTCCTCAAAACGAACACAATTTCTAACTCCCTCCTAATCCTTTTATGACTTAAAAGAAGGCGTCACTTTGGATATTTTCATCTAATTGAATATATGATTGGCTCTCTGATTGTTCAAAGAACTATGAACACATTTCGATTTTCGGAATGGCCTCGCTTTTTAGGTTCTAGTCGGTGGATTTATAGGCGAATATGCATTCCTATTCAATAGAGAGATAGACCCATATCATCTACTCATAATTGAGTTTCCTGTTGCTGAGTCTGCGTCCCTCCCGGCGGAGATCAACGGGATATGGGTCAATCTCCCTTCCCACTTCTTGTGTGCTAGTTCTTAGTGAGTGTTGACTCTGCTGTCAGTCTTGCAACAAGCCAATCGGCTCGCATAATGGTGCCAAAATGGCTCTCTATCAATACTATGACAATGTTCATATTCACGGGGTCTTGATTGTATTTGGTGACACTACGAAATGGAGATAGTCGAACGCGGCTGGGATGACTTCTGGGCCGAGATCTTTCGAGTCAAGCACCGTCGTTCCATTCCTGGAATCAACGAGTATGACGAGATGATTGTTGACTTCTGCATCGAGACTCTTGGTCTGAGTCCTGGTGACGAGCTTCTTGATGTTGCCTGTGGTGCGGGTGATCAGAGCATACTCTTTGCAAAGAAGGGAATCAATGTTTCTGCCTTTGATATCTCAGAGCGCCTAATCAATACTGCAACCGAACGAGCCAAGAGTGAGGGTCTGGAAGTAAACTTCTTCACGGGTGATATGAGAGAGGTTGAGTTCCCACGGCGTTTCAAAGGGATTGTGATTCTTAGTCACAGTTTTGGATTCTTCAATCATGAAGAGAACCAGCATGTCCTGAAACGTTCCTATGAGTCTCTGGTTGATGGTGGACGACTGCTCCTTGACCTGATGAACCCCTACAATCTTCCACGGTTTCAGAAGACCTGGACGAAGTTGGATCGTGGTTATCTGCTCAGTGAGCCTCATGTCATCGATGCTACAGCAGGCATGCTTCGTGGTCGTCCTGCCACGTTTATCGATGTCGAGGCTGGTCGCATCGTGTTGGCAAATGAGGACGCACTGTCCAACAACGACATCCGGTTGTATACAGCATTGGAGATTCGAAATATGCTTCAGACTGCCGGTTTCAAGAGTGTAGACTTCTACGGGCAGAACAAGCTCCCACGAATGCCATATACCGCTACATCTGGTAGGATGGTTGTTGTAGCCACAAAATAGTCCTCTGACGATAATCTTTTATGGTGACATAATTGTCGTCCGGCAGAGCGGCCGATTGGTCTATCGGTGCCCCAACCGAGTTCTCTACCGTATCTCGTGTATTGGGGACATGCTACGACAAGTCTAGGTGAAATTAATTGGTCAAAGTAAAAGACCCCGATGCAATCCGGAAACTAATCAAATCAGACGATTACGAACACAAACGCATCATCTCAATAGCAGCCCATATTGATCACGGTAAGTCCACAACTGCGGACTACCTACTGAGACGAGCAGGACTGATGAGCGATGCTGCAGCAGGAGTGGCTGTTGCCACGGACTCGGATGATGAAGAGCAGGAACGCGGTATCACGATCTTCACATCTGTTGTGCTGCTGAACTTCGAAATCGATGGTGAAGAATACCTCGTTCAGTTGTCAGACACTCCAGGACACCTCTCCTTTACAGGTGAGGTCTCACGGGCATTGCGTGCCAGCGATGGTGTTATCCTCTTGGTTGATGCTCTCGAGGGCGTCATGACCCAGACCGAGACCAACATTCGACTGGCGGTTGGTGGTGAGGCGTGCCGCCCAGTTCTGTTTATCAATAAGGTGGACCGACTCATCAACGAACTGAAGCTCCCACCAAAGAAGGTGTACGAACGAATCGACATCATAATCGCAAAGGTCAATGAGTTGATTATGAAGGTTGCACCTGAAGGTCTTGGGAAGGAATGGCGTGTCAGCTTCGAGAAGGGAACAGTGGCAATTGGCAGTGCCAAGACAGGCTGGGCCTTCACAATGAAGACCTTGCAGAAGCGCAACATTCAGCCCACTGTTGTGTTCGAGAAGTATGCCGAGGGTGATGAGAAGTGGCTCAGAGAGAACCTACCCCTCGATGATGCACTCCTTGAGATGATAGTCTATCACTTGCCAAATCCGAGAGAGGCCCAGAAACTCAAGATACCCCGAATATGGTCTGGTGATCTCGAAAGTCCTGCAGGGCAGGCTCTGATGAGCTGTGATCCCAATGGTCCACTACTGGGAATGATCACCAAGATTTACATCGATCCCAAGAGCAAGCGACCCACGCTCATTGGTCGAGTCTTCTCAGGAACGCTCAAGTCTGGTCAGGAGATACGTCTTGTGAACATGCGCCAGAACGCTCGAGTGCGAAGACTTGGTGTTCAGGAGATCACGGACATTCTTGACATGGACGAGATTCCCGCTGGAAATCTATTCTCGGTCTTCGGGTT
>JAGSHP010000126.1 GCA_029855925.1 Candidatus Thorarchaeota archaeon
AATTTATACATGGCTCAACTGAAGAAGATTGCCTCAGTCGACATTGGGTCAAAGATCCTGTCACTCGCCGTGGGTGACGCAGGCGGCGACGACCGACAAGAGGTACTTGTAGGTGTTGCGAACGGTCCGCTCAAGATTGTGGAGGGTCTCTATCAGTTGATTCCTCGTTTCGAGGTGATTCCTAGGGAGGAAACCGGTACCGGCCTGACTGGAAAGCTCACGGTCATCAATGTGACCGACCAACCTGTGTCAGGAATCACAGGCAAGCTGTACTGGTTTCCAAAAGAGATGATGGACATCGCACCACAACAGATCCGATTGGACATAGGACCGCACGAGTCCAAGACAATCGAGATTGACATTCTTCCTCGTGAGGAGGGGACCATCGTCATTCGTCCTATCGTATTGATGTGGACCGACGAGTCAGGCGAGGTTCGCCAGGTCACCACTCCAGAGACTGCAGTCCTTGCAGAGGCTGGGTACGTGACGGCGGCTCCTGCAGAGGCACCCCCAGTCACAATGGCGGGTTCGGAAGAGGGTGCTGAATCAGAGTCTTCACCACTATTTTCTGCGGTGTCCGGGACCGGGTTCAAGCCACTCACCGAGGAGGATCGTGAGGAGATAGAGGCGCAGGCCTCCGTTACGACGGAGGATGCCGTGCGTCAGGCAGAACAGCTATTGGACCAGCTCTTTGGGGAATCCGCAAGTGACGCAAAGGCCGCACTTGATGACGTGCGAATGATGATTGAGGGCGAGCCTGCAACAGCAGAAGTGGACACAGAATCCGCCGTTTCTGAGGTGACTGAAGTCCTTGCCAACGAGAGCGCGCTTGTTGCAGAGATTCGTAATCGTCAGCCCAAACCACCTCCGCCCAACGCGGCTCCAGACTCATACAACTATCTGTTCAAGGTGATGATCATTGGGGAGGGTGCAGTTGGAAAGACTACACTAGTAAACCGCTACGTGACGGGTTCCTTTGAGCGTGACTACAAGACTACAATTGGCTCTCAGTTCGCAGTCAAGCTCACCCATATCTTCCCGCCAGAATCGGAGTACGCTGTGGGAATAAAGATTCAAGCATGGGATGTGGCAGGACAGGCACGCTTTGCCGCAGTCCGCAAGATGTACTACAGTGGCGCGGCCGGAGTGATCCTTGTATTCGACGTGACACGTCGTCGCTCCTTCACCGAACTGGAGAAATGGGTCAAGGAGGCAGATGAATCAATCGGCTCGCGCGTGCCAATGATTGTTGTTGGCAACAAGATAGACCTTCCTGACCGAATGGTCAGTTCCGAGGAAGCAAAGAAATGGGCTGAGGACCAGGGCTTTCTCTACATGGAGAGCAGCGCCAAGACTGGTGAGGGGGTTGCTGACATGTTTACAGTCCTTGCCGAACTCATGTGGCGAGAGGTTTCTAACAGCAAGTAAGCCGATTGGTTACTTCGATAACGGTCGCAGATTCGAGGCATCCTCTAGCCCACTAGCAAATGCTCTTAGATTGTTCTCCGTGTGCCGTTCCAGTGTTTCATAGCTGCGACGTATCGAATCCTGACTGATTGGTAGTATCTTGAGACCCACCACTAGTCCTACAAGATATGCATTCAAGGAACTGATCATGATCTTGTCTTCCACTGCAGGAGCCATGTACACAGTCTTGCACAGATCTGAGAGTGCTGCAAAGATGTCCCTCAGATCAGGATATCTGATGTCGCCCGCCAGTGTGTCAAGTGTATCGATTCTCAGATCAGAGACGACAGCAATTGTCCGTGGACCTGCAAAGTCTACAGCTGCACGAAGCCCCTCCAGCGGTTCCAGACCAATCAGCGTATCAAGATGACCTCTCGGAATGAGTGGCGCAGTCTGTTCGTCTGCCAGTCGAAGATGTGTCACGACGGCACCGCCTCTCTGTGAGGCGCCAAAAGTCTGGCCGATAGTGGGACTGAACCCGTCCAGAATGGCAGCCCGGGCAAGCACTCCGCTGGTCACGAGATTTCCCTGACCACCCACGCCAGTGATCATTATATTGTACGGCTCTGCGTTCAATCTATCTCGCCCTCCGGATTGCGCCATAGGGGCAGACATCAATGCATGCACCGCACCGGACACACTGGTCTTCAACCATCACTGGTCTCTCTCTCTCACTGTCCCAGGCAAGCGCCACGCAGGAATATTGCTTCACACAGATGCCGCACTTTTCCCCTCTGCACATATCCTCATCAATCACAACTCTCTGAAGGAGATCTGATTTATCCTCCAACCTGCCCTCTCTGAGTCGACAATGACTATCAACGATAACGACCTTGAGTCCCCTCTCCTTTACTGATGTATGGAACGCTTCAATGAGGGCGGGAATATCATCACCATCTACAACGGACAACATGTCTGGCTCCACAGCCTCAACCATCTTTCTCAGACTGACCAGTCTATGGCCTTCGTCATCATCGGAACCGGGGTGGGGCTGAAATCCAGTCATGGCTGTGGTCTTGTTGTCCACAATGATGAACAAGACATCTGCATTTGTGTGACGCGCGTTGACCAGCCCTGGTAGGCATGCATGAAAGAATGTGGAGTCACCGGCTATTGTGGCGACCCTTGCCTTGTGACCGAAACGAGAGAGTTGCCCGAGCCCGGAAGCTGTACCTATTCCGGATCCCATTGCCTGCATCGTGTCCATCGCCTGGTCGTAGAACACACCGAGCGAATAGCAACCGATGTCTCCGGTCACTACGAGGTTCCCATCGAGTCTCTTTCTGACCTTTCGTAGAGCCCAGTACACGTTTCGATGCGTGCATCCCGCGCAGAACGTCAGTGGCCTAGGTATCAGAAGGCTGCTTGCATGTTCGCGAGCCCTCTCCCTCTCGCCATCGATCTCAGATGGCATCCCCCTCAGTCTCCGTAGAGATTGCGCGATGATGTCCGTATTCAGCTCGCCCCACGAAGGAACGAAACCATCATGCTTCCCATGAAATACGATGTCCATTGGAGTTCCATAGGTCGCTTGAATTCGAAACTCATCTTCCAAGAACGGATCCACTTCTTCAACGAAGAGGGCTTCTTTGTTGTCCGCCATCACTCTCTCAACCAGCTCACTTGGCAGGGGAAAGGTTGTCACCACGCCAAAGTGTCGCACCTTTTGGGCATCCACCTCTCTCAACGCCTCGCGGACATAGAGCTGACTGATGCCTGATGATACAACTGTCAACGGACTGTCACCCCCGTCAGGAGGCAACAGGTTCCATTGTGAAGTGGCGAATTCTCTTGCGATGCGCCTGAGCTTCTCCTGTAGGTCACGATTCCTCAGATGTGGATCTGGAACGTTGAACAGGTGTCTTGGCAGTGTTTCTTCGATTGTAATTTGCAGTTCAGAAGGGGCCCCAAGGGACACCATGGCCTGGGTGTGACTGAGGCGGGTCGTGCTTCTCACCATCACAGGAATGCCCATCCGCTTCGAGAGCGAAAATGCATAGGGGATGATGTCCTTCGCCTGCTGTGCTGTGGCTGGCTCAAGGAGTGGAATCTTGGCAGCCTTTGCATAGAATCGTGAGTCCTGCTCGTTACTCGAGCTGTGCCCGCGGGGGTCGTCGCAGACCACGAGGACCAAGCCACCCGTGCCCGTTCCAGAGAGGTTGACATTGAGCAGGAAGTCGGCGGCCACATTGAGTCCCAGCGACTTCATCGAGCACATGGCCGGGACACCCGCCCAGCTGGCTGCTGCCGCCGCCTCGAGCGCCACTTTCTCGTTTGTGCTCCACTCTACGTACATGCCGGTATCTCTAGCCCACTTCATTAGCGTGCTGGCAATCTCAGTGGCAGGCGTGCCGGGGTAGGAAGAACAGAAGCCCACGCCGGCCTCAACCGCACCCCTGGCGATTGCCTCGTTGCCGCTCATTAGAACTCTCTGTCCTGCTTGGTAGTCCATATCTTTCAGCTCTATGTTCTTTCCATGAACATCTCTCAAAACACTTTCGAGAATCACGTGCACTCCAAAAGAAACAGAAATATAGTCTTTGCACCGCCTACTCTTCGCAATGAATGGTTCTAATACTCAACGGACCGCAAGGCTCGGCTCCTGTTTTTCAATCTCTCACGACAAAGATGTAGATGGTATTGCATCAGCCGCCATTGTCTGGCGGTACGCCAAGAAGAAAGGATTGAATCATGACTTTGCCCTCACAGATTATGGCTCATTCGACAGGGCATTCTCAAAGACTGCGGAGCTTCGCAATACGCTCATTATCGTCACCGACCTTGGACTTGACAATCATTCAAGAACAGGCGTGATCGCCAACCTCTCAAAGGCGGTCGCCAACGGTTGTCGAGTCGTCTGGCTTGATCATCATCGATGGCCCAAGGAGTCAATCCGTGCCGTGCTTGGTCTTGGCAACAATCCAGTTCTAAAGATCAATCATGACTTCTGTGCATCCGAAATCGCGTTCAAGGTCCTCATGCCTAATGACAAGATATCAGAAGAGCTTGCAACAATCGCGCATGACACCGACTTCAATCTTCGAGAGATTGAGGTTGCGACCGCCCTCACTGATGCTGTCTCCATCCTTCGGTTTTCCGCTATTGACAAACGTGAGGATATTACCGCCGCCCTATTTCCTCTGGTGAAAGCTCTGGCAGAGGATGGGATATCTGGACTGTGGGATCGTGAGAGGGGGCGTTTCAAGGATGACGTACTCGAACAGCGGGTGCATCACTATCGGAAGGAAAAGTCCAAACGCATGCGTAAGGCTCTATCCGGGCACTGCGACTTGGAGATACACGGTTGTCTAGTGAGGATTGTAGAGTTGCCTAATGGTGTCACCTCAACAGACCTCGGGACTTACCTCTCAGACTCTAATAATCTCACGATCGAAGACAAGAAGTTGGCCGTTGCGGACTTGCTGGTCACAGTCGGGCAGGGCGGAAAGATTGGCTTTCGCAGAGGAAGCGAAAAGGTGCTCTGTGATGCTGCGGCTAAGCTCTTCAACGGAGGCGGTCATCCATTTGCAGCTGGTGGCGACTATGGAATGTATGACGATTTCAATGCCGTATGTGATGATATCTTCGCTACCCTAGCTAGTAGCAAGGACTGGGTTGTTCCAGATGCCGCACAAGATGCTGCAGAGACCTAGGTTTCTCATACGCCTGATGTATCAGTGATGTGCGACATCAACTGCCTCTTCCCATAGTTTCTCAAAAGTACGAACCGCGTCTGTCACCAGTTGAGGCGACCCCTTCCCGGTCGTGATTAGAGCAGTCTCGGGTCTTGAGATATTGGTCATGAAGAGCGCCATCTTCTCATCGTTCAATGCCACGAGTCTATAAGTGACGCGTGGCTCTGGATATAGTCTAATGGTGACAGCCCCCTCTCGAATAAACTCCACGAAGTCTTTGTGTGCTCTCTCATCAATCCTTGTAGTCCGTAATACGTTCAATGCCTGTTCGTCAGGTGCCACGAGTAGACTTTGTATCCTGGCCCCTCGTTTCAGAGCTTCAAGTATCGCGGATTCAAGGGCTCCTGTGCTTTTCCAGCTCCTGTTGACCACGCCCACTGGCACAAACGTTCGAATGACATCGCCGCTATCTGCCCGCGTAAAGATCTCCTGCGCGATCACCGTTTCAACATTGTCCTGTCCCTCTACAATGAATGACTCCATTTCTTCGTGAAACTCTCGCCCTCTGCTCAACAGGTGGGAGACCATTTCCGATAGGTCCGTTTTCTCAATCATCTCAATCTCTTTTTCAATATGCTCTATCTGCGCATCAATTCTCTTCGCTACTTTTTTGCGTCGTTTCTCAATCCCCATTGCAATCGATTCACGTGAAACAAGGTAGAGATGCGGGCGACGTATCCTGTCCGGGGTGATGAACCCCTCAGCCTCAAACTCGGCGAGAATCTTGTAGATCCAGTTCTTTGAAATCTCCTTACCCTCACTGACCTCATCATGGACTGCATCTAGAGTTGCTCCCATTGTCATGCGATGGTTGAGCTGGAACAGGGCCTTTAGAACCCGCATCTCAACGGACTCCTCATAGAGATTAATTGTCCTGAGCGTTCTCTCGATATCAGTGCTCCTCATCTTCATCACCTATACCCATAGAGGAATCGCTCTTGTGAACTCGTCCTCAAACGTTTCAGCTATATCGCTCAACAGCTCAGGATTGTTATCGTAGGGTATCAATTGGATTAGCGGCTCCGGATTATAGCCAATTATCAGAATACCAAACTCATGGTTTTTCAAGAATGCGTCATACGTCTTCACGGGTTGAGAACGTAACCGTATCTCTATCCTGCTCGAACTGCGCTTCAACCTCGTGTATGCACCCTTCACGGCTTCAAAAATCTTTGAATCAATTTGGTCCCTGTGAGGTCCAAGTATCTTGACCGTTGTCCCTCTCTCAATTAGACGTTTCAACATTCTCATTGTGACTTCAACTTCAGCAAAGAATCCCCCCTCGCCCCATGCAACTGAGATCCTCAATGTGTCCCCTCTGCGCACTCTCTTCATCATTTGCTCATGGAGCAACCTGAGAAGCCTGCTCTCTCCTCTCATGAAGACCTGGCCTACTTGCCTCTTCTTTTCCGTGAACTTTGACACCAAGTGCGTCGCCATTGCCTCTACATCTTTGGAGGTGAGCTTCTCAAGACGGCTCTTCGAGGACATGAGGTATCTCTTTTGACGGTTCAGCTCTTTCAGCTTGTCAGCTCGTTGTTTTGCAATCATTGCGCGAACACGCGCTTCATCAGAATAGTATTTTGTCTTCTTGGGTTCGTTGATCGCCATTACTACTTTCATTTTCTGGAGGGTTGTTAGACTCCTGTAGAGTGCTGTTCTCTTTCCCGGCGTATCGCATTCCATGCCGGGCAATTGCATCATCTCTCTTACCGATAGAGGCCTACCTGCTCGGACCAATGAACGAAGTATCCTGAATGCCTTGCTATTTGGGTCTAGGTCAAGCATCCGCATGACTCTTTCCATGCCATATTCCTCTGTCACTCTGCATTCTCTCTCTCACGCTTTTTTGGTAGTGCCACTAGGACTGGATTGTCCTCGGTCAATCCCATTTCAAGTGCTCCTGAGGTGACTATTTGCTCTAGGGGAATGGCTCTTTCCCAGAGATCATCAAATATCTCGACTATGTTATCGATGAGGTCCGCATTGAACTCTCTGGTGAAGTAGGTTGTTGTAACTGGTGCCTCTGTTAGAATTAGCGCGGATCTGTCATGGTTCAGAGACACGTGATTGTACGTCTTCGGCTCCGTTGTTACCCTGATATATAGTCTTCCAGCTTCCTCTTTGTTGAGCTTGACTTGCATCTGGAAGAACTGTTTTAGTAGCTCCGGGTTCATGGCTTGCTCCCTATTCTCCAGCGACTTGAGTACGTCCAGATTGACCATGTATCTGATTTCGACTCCTTTCCTTGCAGCTTCAAAGTACTTCTGCATGCGTTCTATGCTTCCCTCCACCAGCGTTTCTACAAACATCGCACTTGCACGGATCACATCCCCTTTCCGTGATGGTCTAATGATGTTGCTAAAGATTAACAGGTGCATCTCCTCCACGCCCTTTGCGAATCTGGTGGTGGCCTTGTAAGATCTCCCAGTGATCTCCTGAAGAAGACTCTCGGCAAGACGCTCGCTGTCAATGTTTCGCACTCTCTCTATTCTCTCCAAGATTCTCTCCTTTTCCTCTTCCAACATCTCTTCGACGTTCTCCTGAACATGGCTGATTGCCTCGGCGACCGTATTGACATCTATAATGTATCTTGGTCGAGCTGCATTGGGGTCTTCCACTCTGACAACATTGTTCTCAATCAGGATCTTGAGATCCTGTCGTAGTAGCGACTTGCTCGGCACCGACTCAGGAGTCATCTTAGCGAGCCTCTCGTGAATCTCTCTAAGTTTCAGCGGTCGAGTGCCATCCTCCTGAAGTGAAAACATAGCACCGAGAGTGTCCAACAATCGCTTTCCATGTTTAGTTGCTGTGTCGAACCCCAAGTCTCTGAGTTGTTGAATGTGTTCATCACTGAGCATTGGAACCATCAACCTGTCAGCCGTTCGTGGTTGTTGTAGCTTCATGAAAATCAAAAAACAACATCTCTTTATATTCTTCTGTTCTGGGTAGTATGTCCTCGAAATATCGGGGATGAACCTGACCCACTACTGTTCGTGGGTGGACCAAACAGGCAGTGATGCCCTGGAAGTCCAAGAACAGTGCATGCGGTAATCGCTGGTGCCATCTAGCCAAGAGGCATTGACGCGGAAACCTTGCGGGGCACGGGCCACACGGCTCGCGTTACGAGAGCAGGGCGCGGGGGGCGACCCTGCCTCATCTTATTCTTAGTGCCCCGCCTTCAGCCCCACTAAGAACAGTCCCCAGTCTACACGCCGCTCACAGCAATGCTCTTGAGATATCCCTTTCCAATTCTCATGGCCATTGGCAGGAAATCCGTCATCAGTCGCATAATCGTATTGACACTCACATGTCCCTGGACTACCTCGTTCAGAGTTGTGGCATCAAGCTCGCTGAGTACGATCTCTGCAGCCTCAATGGGGTCGTTGAACATAGCATACTTGGAGACGGCCCACATGCCCTTCCCAGTGTTCTGGATGTTCTTTGCAAGTTGGGAGCGCCTGTACTCCTTCTCGTATTGATAGACGCTCTTTCTGGAGAAGTCCTGGTCCTCGGTCATTCGCTGGGCATGTCTTGCGAGCAAAGTGCCTGCATGGAGACAAGTGGTCACGCCACCACCAACAATCGATGAGACCTGCCCTGCAGCATTGCCCACTAGTGCGACGCCCTCATCTGTGAACCTGGGTATTATGCCCGCGCAAGGGACGACTCCTCCGTTGATGGCGACTATCTTTGCATCTCTTGTTTCAGGGTGGGTCTTCATGTACTTCTTCAAAACGTCCTGCATTGGCGGCAAGCGCATCCACTGTTCACGACTGGATGGTACCCGACCAATTC
>JAGSHP010000395.1 GCA_029855925.1 Candidatus Thorarchaeota archaeon
CGACAGAAGGAAGATGCAATGCGGAGGTCTAATCACGCTTGTGGGCGTGGTTGGAGTGTTCACACAGCATCAGGTCGTGCATGGATGCTGGTCAGATATGCGCCATGGTGAGTGCCATGATTGCCTTCTGGACATGCAGACGATTCTCGGCGATATCGTAGACGATTGACCTCGGTCCGTCACACACCTCATCGGTGACCTCAGAACCTCGGTCCACAGGGCCACAGTGGATGAAGTAGGCATCATTGGTCTTGGCCATCCAGTCCTTCGTGGTGATCCAGTCATCGTGCTTCATTGCCATCTCGATCTCTTTCTTCTTCGCCCTGTCGATTCCATGCTTCTTGGAGTATGGATAGAAGCCTGAGGTCATCCAGTTGCGAGAGTAGACAAAGTCAGCACCATCATATGCCTCCTCAAGGTCATGGACTATCTCGAAGTTGCCACCGGCGACTGAGGCATTGTCTTCCGCCCACTGGATCACCTCGGGGTCGAGGTCGTAGCCCTCGGGATAGGCAAGCGTCACGTCCATTCCCAGCCGCGTGTTGATCAGGATGCTCTCCTGCACAGAACTCCATGACCGCACGAGACTTCCCTTTCCCCAGACTTGGAGCAGCTTCTTTCCCTTGAGGTCTCTTCCAGCGTGTTGGCGCATCCCCATCACATCGGCAAGACCCTGACACGGGTGGAATCTGTCATGTGCCATGCTGACGATTGGAACACTGGCATACTGTGCGTATTCTCGCAGGAGCGCATCGCCCTGCCCGTACTCCTCAATAGCGGTCTCAAGGATTCGTATCCCAATTCCGACGGCATAGCGACTCATGACATTGGCGGCGTCCTGGACCGTCTCGCCAGCGGTCTTGGCTGACTTGAGACGCATGGACTTGGGTTCCAGGAACTGAGCATGACCCCCCAGTTCTGTTGCAGCCGCCTCAAATGACTGCCGGGTGCGCACACTGGGATTATAGAAGAACATGAAGAAGGTTCGTCTGTCCAGACAGTTCCTGAGGGGATGGTCGAACCTGTGCTCCTTGAACTCAAAGGCCAGCTCAAGCGCCCGCTCGATCTCTTCAACGCTCCATTCCTGAGTAGTAATCAGATCTTTACCGTAGAGGGAATTCATCGATTCATCACATCAAATAGAGTGGTAGCTGCTGGTTAATAGATGTGACTGATGCCACGCCCAAAGCTATATCTTCAACGTCTGTCGGATACGACAGGCAATTAGAAGGTGTAGAAGAAGATGCGAAATGTGAGAATCGGACTTGTGCAGGCCAAATGGGAAGGCAAGGTCGAGACAGACGACGACATCGAGAAGGGAATCGAGGCGATGCTGAAGAAGCATGAGCGCTTCGTGGAAGAGGCTGCCGAGAAGGGCGTTCAGATCATCTGCTTTCAGGAACTCTTCTTTGGACCATACTTTGCAGCTGAACAGGACAGGCGCTGGTTCAAGTTCGCCGAGGGGATTCCGGGACCCATCACTGAGCGCTTCGCCGAGCTTGCGGAAAAACACAAGATGGTGATCATTCTCCCCATCTTCGAGGAGGAGGCTCCGGGATTCTATTACAATACCACCGTGATCATTGATGCAGATGGCGAGATAGCCGGAATGTATCGCAAGAGCCACATCCCACACCAGCCACCCGGTTACTGGGAGAAGTTCTACTTCCGTCCGGGAAACCTCGGCTACCCCGTCTTTGAGACGGAGTACGGTCTGGTCGGCATCTATACGTGCTACGATAGGCACTTCCCCGAGGGGGCAAGGATCTTGGGTCTCAACGGTGCTGAGATCGTGTTCAACCCGTCAGCGACCACCAGGGGCCACTCTGACCATCTCTGGACACTGGAGCAGTCGGCACACGCCGTTGCCAATGGATACTTTGTTGCGGCAATCAATCGCGTGGGCGATGAGCCGTGGGGCATAGGATACTTCTATGGACTCTCTTACATAGTGAACCCAAAGGGTGAGATCGTGGTCCAGGGCTCTGACAAGGGTGATGAGCTCATCATTGGCGACGTAGACCTTGACATGACGAGAGAGGTCAAGAACTACTGGCCGTTCTTCCGAGACCGCAGACCAGAGACCTACGACGAGATTCTGGATCTGTGAGATCGCGTCACCGGCAGACCAGATACAGGGAGGAGCGCGTCACTCGCTCCTTCAATACTATTTTTGAGCACAGGACAGTGCTTATAATCCAATGAGGAACTCTCTATAACAGAAAATAGAGAGGTCTATGAAATGCACAGAGAGATTGCCAAGGGAGTCTACTATGTTGGAGTAGATGACCATCATACCGAACTCTTCGAGGGGCAATGGGCATTGCCCTTTGGCGTATCATATAATAGTTATTTAATAGTTGACGACAAGATTGCTCTCATCGAGGGAACAAAGGAGCCCTGGACGGACGAGCTGCTCGGCAATATCCGCGAGGTCGTCGACCCAGAAAAGATCGATTACATCATTCTCAATCACATGGAACCGGACCACACGGGCGCCCTTCCTCATCTGGCGAAGGTTGCGAAGAACGCCACACTCGTGTACACGCAGAAGGCGTCGGCAATACAGAAGTCGTTCTACGACGTGCCGCTGAAGGAGAAGATCGTGGAGGACCTCGAGGAGCTGTCGCTGGGCTCGAAGACGCTCAAGTTCGTTCATGCCCAGTTTCTGCACTGGCCCGAGACCATGATGACATACCTTGTTGAGGAACAGATCCTATTCTCATGCGACGCATTCGGAGCGTATGGCGCACTCAACGGAAAGCTCTTCGATGATGAGGTGGACCTGCGACTCTTTGAGAGCGAGAGCCAGCGCTATGTGTCAACGATCATCACCAGTTACTTCAAGTTCGTGCAGAGGGGCATCCAGAAAGTCAAGGACCTGGGAATCGGGATCAAGATGATCGCGCCGAGCCACGGACCAGTCTATCGAAAGGACCCGATGTGGATTGTTGGGAAGTACGCGGAGTGGTCATCGCCCGAGCTTGCAAAGTATGCGGTCATTATCTATGGTACGATGTATGGTTTCACGAAGCGTACAGCCATGCTACTGAAGAAGGAGCTCGATGCTCTCGGTGTTGAGACCATTGTCCACAATGTCTCCTACTCGGAGACCAGCAGGGTGCTCACCGATGCGGTCCGTGCGGGTGTGATCATCCTGGGGACTCCGACCTACGACGCCTACCCATTCC
>JAGSHP010000397.1 GCA_029855925.1 Candidatus Thorarchaeota archaeon
GTTCTGCCATGTAGTCAAGAAGTCTTTTCCCAATCCTAGCCTTGGCAGAGGCGGGAATTCTATAGATGTGTCGCATAAGATTCTCAAACATTCGATTAACAAACCAAGGTATTCTATCCAATGAAAGAGAACGTGTAACCCTCACAATGTATTCGGAGCGTTCCAAGAAATATTGATTGGTAATAATACGAATAGCTACCGTACTGTCGGGTGCTTCAAAGACATTACAGTTCAACCCTATCCGTACCGTTGGTGCAAACTGATGTAGAAGAACGTCCCATGATATGTCATCAGATACGAGATATATCTCACGCGTATACCCGAGCCTACAAATCAATTGGTCGATGTCATTGTTTTCAATATTTCGCTTCGCAAAACCTTGAATCTTCCCATAGGGTAACTCGTGAGTTAGATAATCTTGGAATCGGACCTCGTCACTTTCGTTCTGCTGCTTATGAAGCTGTGTTGAGTCTAGTAGACTGCCAAGTGGGAGCTGCGTCAGCTCATCTACGAAATTGCTAATAGTTTCCACTTTTCCAATGAAGCTCTCTATCTCAAGGCGTGCTAGCTCAACTTCATGGCTGTCTTTGATGCTGTTGAAAAGCTTGAAGTAAATATCCACCATCTATAGTCCATCCACTGTTTTTTTTATCGTTGAGAAGATTGCCTATTGTACTCCTATTCTACCGGGGTCCATGTGAATTCACAAAATGAAACCACTTTTCATACAAGAACAGGAAATTCCAACATCGAATTGGGATTCCTGCCATGGCAGCTGCTCAATCACTCTAGATCCACAGGAACTCTAGTGCCACATTGATGATGACAATCGGCGCATCCCGTCACACACTGCAACAGGAGAGGGTACAATGATCCTGCAGTGAGCCTTCGGTGGTCCGCGGTCCCCGTCACATATGAAGAATGTGGAGCATACCGATCAGAATCCAACCGCGACCAGACTGGATTTGATCGCATGACTCTTGCAGGTTGCTCAATGACTCCAACGTGCTGTGCCAACTCATTCTGAACGGCCCATAGTGGGTCATCAGGTTTGAAGGCAAACGAAACAAGCCTAAGCCGAGCAGTTCCTCCCAGCTCATGATACCTATACATCACACGCAACCTCTTTTCGCGGAAGACAGGAGGATCGAAGGCACAGAGTGACACATGCAAGTGGGCCTTGGCCTCCGCGAGCAGGGCTAGAACATCACCATCCGGAAACTCCCAGAAACGTGTCACAACAACAGGGATCTTATCATGGCGTGCCACAAGATCAACGACCTTGCTGGTGAGCTCCCAATCAAAGCATGGGTCTCCATTCACGCCAATCCGAACCCAGTCAGTAGAGAGCCGTCGAAGATCTTTCGAGAGAAGTGTTTCATTCAGTATCATGGAAACGGGTATGTCGAATAGCCTGTGAAATCGCAGTGACATCTCCTTGGCATAGCATCCCCACCAACAGCCAAGACCATGGTTCGTGCGTCCCCCTGAACAGCCTCGCACAGGATCCAGACAATTCCCTGTCTTCACGGTTCTTCGCCCATAGGGCTTCCGAGATTGATCAACATCAGTCGTCTTATTGGTGCCAAAGAGGCGTATTGGTATCTTCTTGAAAGGCTGATATGGGCGATGATGATCGACCACATCCCCATCAAGGGTAATCTGAACAGTAGGGAACGAGTCGTTCATGTAGTATTGTAGTATCTTCGCAAATTAAACAGCACCAGTTTCGGGTGTCACCGACCAGAGATTCGCAACTCGCCGAGAGAGCGTAAGACCTTGCATCTCTTCAGTGAAATGAACATACAATAATAAGCACATTTTACTAATGGTCTAATGAGGTGATGTCATGCAGAGCGATCAAGAGAGAGCGAGCGTGGAGCCAATCAAACCGATGACCACCATCTATGCGGCACTGGTGGTCTTGCTTGTGGTGCTCATCGCACTCAGCAACATCTTCGCGATGGAGGCCACTGATCACAGGTTCCGAGCCGTGGTCCTGGTCTTCTTGGGTTGTACGTTGCTCATGCTGTTAGGCGCAGAGATAGCACGGATGCTGTATCAGGCGGGAATGACACCCATTGGATTCATTGGCTTTCTCACAATGAACCTGCTATTTGGGGCGATGCTGCTTGCAGTGTTCAACGACATGATCGATATGAGTGCCAGACCAGAGGTGCAACCGCTGATCGGAGGATACCTTGTGTTCGGTATTGTGTGGTACGTGATAGTAATACTGTGGAGTTTCATAACCTGGATCAAAGGGCGGAAGGCAATGTAGACAGCAAGTCAATCATAGCAAATGATATGATCACGCGAGTTCAGCATGGATGAGGACCACAGGCGCCGTCAAATAACCATCATAAACATTAAGTAAATAGACCACAACTGTATGTCAGGGAATATCCCATGCTGGACAAGACCACGGTATTGAAAAAGATAGAAGATAACATGGATGCCATCAAGAAATTCGGAGTGAGAAAGATTGGCATCTTTGGTTCATATGTTAGGGACGAGCAACAAGCAGATAGTGACATAGACATTCTCATAGTA
>JAGSHP010000398.1 GCA_029855925.1 Candidatus Thorarchaeota archaeon
GTCATACGCCAAGCGTGACTCGATAGTTCTCAATGGTCCGCTCCGCTGCGACGACCCAGGTCTCCCTTTCGCTATAGGCGTGAAGAGCCCTGCCAATCTCGGAACATCTGTCAGGGTCGTCAAGGAGTTCTGTGACCTTTCTGGCAAGGTCCGCGGGGTCATGATTTTTGAAGAGTACAATATTGCCACCCAAGGTCTCCCGCATGTGCAGACCCACATCGGCTGCAACGATGGGAACACCATAGCCCGCATAGTTGTGGGCTGGACCGCTCGCCCCCACGCTCTCATCGTATGGTAGTAGGATGATGCGAGAGGCTGCGAAATAGAGGGGGACCAGTTCCGAGGGAATGAATGCAGTATCGAAGCGGACCACCTCATCGAGACCCTGCGTTCGCACTAGTTGCTTCATCTCTCGAAGATAGGCAGCTCCATCCTTGCCCAGCGGTGATCCAGCCACTAGGAGTAGACTCGATGGGTGCTCTCGTGCAATCCGAGCCATGGCATGGAGTGCGACTTCGATTCCTTTTCCTCGTCGAATGAATCCGAATATCAGGAGCGGTTCCCGATTCTCAAGACCAAGCTCTTTCCGTGCCTCATCAGGGTCTGGTGCTCGGTTGATCCGTCGGCAGGGATGCGGAATCTCGAGGGTCTTGTCCTCGCGTGTCCCGTATGCTCTCAGAAATCGTCTTCGTAGCGTCGAACCAATCTTTGCTGTGGAGAGCTGGATCGTGTGAGTTCCCCAGTCGAGCAGTCTCATGTAGAAGCGAAAGAGTGGGGCTGCAAAAATAGAGAATAGTCGAAGGCGGGGGTACGTCCTCACCCTCTGTTTTACCTGCTCAGGCATCCATGTACTATGAAGTGTCACTGTTGTCTTTATGCCCATCAGTCTTGCAAGTATGAGGAGGACGAGCATGACCTCTCCCCATAGCCCGCCATAGACCGCACCATCAGGACCAAACTGTACATGAAGTATGTGAGGACGATGACGCTTGAGAAAACTTGCAATCCGCAAGGGGTATGTCAATTGCCGGCCATTCCAGATCGGAAAGGTCTTGACTCCCGGGATATCAAGAGGGCGTGCCTCTGGACCAGCTATCGCCAGAATTCGAACATCACGCTTCACAAGCTCAGCGATCAATGATGCACTGTATTCTGATTCCCCTGTCTTCTGGGGAGGGAGTGGTGTCATCAAGGCTACATCGAGCATTTGATTAACTTGGGCAATACGTCCCGAAAAACCTTTGCTCCTCCTGCATCCAAGTGGCGGGGCGAACCTCATGAGGTCGTCAAGACATATTCATTCACTGACACGTGAGAGACGATGTTCCCATATCCATCATGGTCATCTTCAATAGAGAGCAGACCTCGAGTCATCGGTCAGCACTCTGCTCAGCATCGCAAGCGTCACAGCAACCCTGCGAGATAGCCAGTTCGAGGACAGGTTGACCGGCAGTTCAAGCAGATCCGGGTCAATTGCCACCTCTGTCTGGATAGGCGGTTCCGTGAGGAATAGGCAGTCCTCATCTAGTATCGACTTACTGAGATACCAGTCCCGATATGGGGAGGCAAGACTGCGCAGTCGTTCAAGATCATTCAGTGCCTCAAGAGAGCTCCAGTTCAATGCAATCGCGGCATCCGCTTTGATCTGCGAGAGAGTGTCGGGTGTTTCCAGCTCGATTGAGCGGCCTGAGAGGGACGATGCTTGACGCACAACGCGTCTGAGCGGTTGAAACTCAGGTGGGCTTAGAACCTGGATATTGGCACCAACTAGGGAGCCCAGCAAGATGACACTGTGCACGGTACTTGGCAATACAAAACTGGTGCCGTAGGTCCAGCATACGGCAATTCGCTTGCCAGCAAGAGAACTCAGTCTTTCCCTTATGAGAGAGAGATGAGCCATTGCCGAGCTGTGGGAATAGACCTCATTCTGGAGACCAATGAGTGGAACGCGTGACCGCTCAGCTAGTGCTGCTGTCATGTCCTGACCGCCACCGAAGGTCTCCCTGTCAACATAGGACACGAGAGCAGTATCTACAGAGGAGCTGGCAATGTCAAACTCCGCAAGCAGGTCAACGAGGGAGGCTCGTGCTGGATTGCTCGTCTGCAGTGGCACGAGACCACATCCGAGGCGACCGGCAACGGCGCGAACAACATTCTCTGTCCAGACATCACTCCCGTAGACAAAAGAACCGACTAGTTGCGGATATCGGTCCCGTGGGATAACATGTCCTACTCCATTGAGTTCGATACCACGTGATAGATTCAGCATCTCTTCGAGGTCGTCACGGTCCAGGTCTTCAATCTTCATCCTCAAATCAACAGTATGAGAGATGCCTCCTCTGAAATAACCTTCGCAGGGAGTCGGGCAGGCTGTCCATAGACGCGAGCTCCATCGCCCACCAATTCCGAGAC
>JAGSHP010000005.1 GCA_029855925.1 Candidatus Thorarchaeota archaeon
CATCACGGTATCTGATAGGGTACACGGTCACCCAGAGATGGGTGCAAGCATTACCATTCGGTTTTCCAAGAGACCAGAGAGTGAGCAGATTTCACTGTCAGACTCTTGACGACGATCCACAAAACGGCGGCGTCACAAAATAAAGAGAGAACTGTCCGAGGACGGCGCCCTCAGACAGTACTAACCAGTTAGACCTTTCGTTTCTTCAGGAAGTACAGCACGACAATGACGACTGCCACGCCCGCAGCCCCGGCGAGTACCGCAATGGCAAGAGTGGCATCAAACGGAGGCGGGGTAGTTGTCGTAGTGGTCGTAGTAGCGGTCGTCCACGGAGCCTGAATCACAGTGACTGTGACTGAGTCCGAAGCGCTGTTGCCAGCAAGATCATAGACCGTTATTGCGAACTGATAGACTCCGACATCGAGCCCATCTATGTTCAGGACAATCTTCTCGCCGTTCCATTCACCTGATGTCATCGTTGAGCCATTGAGCGCAATCTCATAGCTGCCCGGATAGAGGTCGCTTGGAGTCCACTCGATGGTATTGCTGGTAGAACCAGCGTAGATAGTCACATCTGGAGGTGAGTCAATAGTGGGGCTCGTCGTATCGCTGATCATGCGCACCAGAACGTAATCCGTTGCCTGATTCAGATCAATGTCTCGGACCTCGAGCAGGACATCGTGGTCGCCAGCAGTCAGCCCGCTGATATCAAAGGATATGGTACCCGTCGACCAGTCGCCTGATGCGGTCAGGATATCGTCCACGTAGACAGAGTAGTTCGCAGGGTGCATGTCGCTTACATTCCAGATCAGGTACTGATTGCTCCCGCCAACAAACCCAAGCGCTGTATTGAGTCCGTCAACATCAGGGGGAGTCGCGTCGTAGACATGGACAAGTACGGTGTCTCGAACATTGTTCCCATCAGCGTCATATATCGAGACCTCAAAGGAATAGTCGCCATAGGTAAGACCGCCGATATCAATTGTCACATTGTCGAAGTTCCATGCACTCCAGTCGTAGAGTACTCCGTCCATGGTGACGTTCCAGCTGAAGATGTAGTCGTCGTACGCATACCATGTCAGGGAATAGTGTTCGGTTCCCTCAGCGTAGGAAACGTCTGGTGGTGTACTGACTATGGGGGAGGTCGGGAGATACTTCGTGGGGTAGTGGTCCACCGCGCCAGCCGAACCCCCAACATTGTAGACCCCGGACCCAGAGTAGTCGTCCCAGGCATTTCCGACAGACACGCCGTCATCCCAACTGTTAGCGGGAAGATGATTATCAAAACCATTCTCAACCATGTTCCCTACAAACGTGTTCGAATAGATGATTGGACCCGACACTGCGGTAAGGTAGAGCCCGTGTTTCGTGTTCCATCTGAAGGCGTTTCCAATGAACGCCCAATTGTTACCAAGGCTAAGATAGACACCGTCGTCATTACCCTCAAACAGACAATTCGTGACATTATTGTAGTTAACAGATGATCCGGTTGCGTGTATCCCGTCGTCTGTCATGTAGAGGAATTTCGAGTTATCAATGATCCAATTCGTCGAAAGCCCTGAGAGAAGGATGCCGTATTGAGATGTCATGAATTCACTCTCATATATCTCCCAGTACGTTGAACCGGACCCATAGATTGCACTATACCTGATGTCCTTAATCACCAAGTTTGTGGCAGTGAGATTGTCAGTACCAGTTGCATGTAGGCCACGAGTCGAGTCTGTTATGGTCACATTGGTCAGTGTAAACACTTCACCAAAGTAGCAATAGAACGCATAGCCACTCCCCTGGTTACTCCAACCGTCGGCATGGACTTCGGTGACGGTCACATTATATGACATGTACAAGACGACACCCCTCTTTGCGGCGTCGCCTTCAAGCTGCGAGTTCGTGATTGTCACATTACTGCAACCTCTGACTATGAGACCATAGTAAATCGATTCGACATGGAGATTATCTATTGTGATGAAGTCAGTGTAGTAGGCTGAGACTGCAACTGTCGGGTTGATGAAGGAGCCGTTCTGAATCAAGATGTTCGTTGAGTTCACAACGATGATCTGTCCGTAGAACCAGCCATTGATGCTCAGTCCTGACTCATTCAGCACATAGTATACAGGAAGACCATTCACTGTATTATGGGATATGTCAAGAATGCACGAGGACAATGAGCTGTGATAATCTAGATAGATCCCACACTCGGTCATCGTGTTACCAAACACGGTCACGTCCAACGAACCGTCAAGGTATATTCCAACCTCTGGGCCAGCTCCAATGGTATTGTTCAAGATATCTCCATCATCAATGTCATAGGTGTCGATCCCATAGTCCACTGCGTCCCATATCTGATTCAGACGCACCGTGCAGTTCGGTGTTTGAGTTACAAAGATGCCCTCAGACACATGACTCATGGTATTATTCTCCACCAGCGGAGCTGAGATATCTGACACATAGATGGCAACATCGCCAGTGTACGACACATCGTTGCCGACGACAGTCAGGTCACCAATAATCGTGTCGAAGTAGATGCCCTCAGCACCAGTATCTGATACCGTATTGTAGCTTGCGTTGAGGTCACCAGAACCGAAGAAGTAGATGCCCACACCGTTAGCCGAATCAACTACGTTGGAGGTGATGTCCCAGCGGTATGCAGCACCGTTACAGTAGATTCCGTTGTCAGCATCCATTATGGTGTTGCCCACCATCACTGTATCATTTAGAGAGTCAGTGTATATTGCGTCTCCATCAATGTGTGAGAGAGAGTTGCCTGAAACAGTGACATTGACCAGATTGGTCAGCACGAGACCATCGTTGAGAGCCACATTTGAAATGGTATTGTCTGAAACAACCACGTCTCGACCAGTGGCAATAACGACTGCATTCCCCTTGCTGAGGTCTTCAAACGTGTTGCCTGTGATCGTAACTCCATATGATTGCTGAAGACTGATACCGTTCTGAGAGGATTGGATTCTGTTATTGAGTATGGTTGTATCATTCGTACTCACAGTGCCTCTAATGGCATAGTCGGCTGATGCAGATAACTGACAGCCCTCAATGGTTATCATGGAAACAATACCGCCAGAGGCTTCAAAACTCGTCTGAGAACTGGAAATATCTGTGTTCAAGACCGTTACATTGAACGCACCATCTACCGAGACCCCACGGACCAGAGAGGTCCCTTTGGAATCAACGACATATAGATCATTCACATTCGTACCATCCACAAGCGTCAGTGCTGTATCAACATCAAACCCCACAATAGTCGTGGAGTTGCAATTGGATAGACGTATTGCCCACCGTGAAGTTGTGCCAGTGTGTGATACGTCAATGACTGAGAGATTGTTTGAATCACTCGCATGAACAGCACGGCCCAGTGGTGCCACAGAAACACAGTCTTGAACCAGAACATTGTGCGAGGATGTCATCAAGACTGCGTTATAGCCAGACCCGTTTATGGTGAAGTCTGTATTCAACACTCTCGTTGATGTGGCATTATTGAGATTAATCCCTCCCCCATCAGATGTAATGGTCGTATACTCGATCGTGGCATGGGAAGTGTTCTCAAGATAGATTGCATCATAGGAGCTTGAGAGCTGATTAATCACACAGTCAACGATCTTGAAGTACGCATCAGTGTTTGTGATATTAACGCTCATCAAGTTCAGGTCATAAGTAATGTTCAGTCCAGAAATGACGAACGGGTCAAGCTCAGTCCCAGAACCAGGCCATCCCTGAGTTATGAAGTCCTGAGTCTTCGTGATGATAATAGGAACGTGTTCCGTATAATCCGATAATCTTGCACCTGCCGTCTTGGCGGGAGCACCAGTAATGTTCTTTGTAGGGGTCATATCACTGCGGGTCGTGACAAGAGGCATCATCACAAACGCAGGGAGGACCATAACAAGAACAAGTGCCAGTCCAAAGAAGGATCTTTTTTGCACACAATTCACCTCAAATTCAATTTGCAAACATCCGTCCTCAGTCGTGCCGCACCATCATTTGTAGGTGCATGCCGTCATTCCCATGTTGTTTGTGACATTGGCGCGGATGTATCAATCACTAAACGCGGCATCTGTTAATAAACTCTGGTTTTCTCAGACTCCTCGGAGAAGGCAAGTGCACGAGGAGGTGTCAGCCAACAAATTCACTCAGCCGGAGGACACTTGGTCTAAGGACCAGTCCAAATCTAGTCAAATCAAATCAAGACGGAATCGATTCTCTTTCGAAATGAGTTGAATGACGAAACCATGAG
>JAGSHP010000054.1 GCA_029855925.1 Candidatus Thorarchaeota archaeon
CTATAACATTGTCCCGCTCTAGCTTGTCGCGCAAGTATTCTTCAACAATGTGAAGGGGGATCAGGTCGCCGTCCTCAGTCGTGATGACAGCCCAGTCTAGGCGTTTCAGCAGACGACGAAGGTCATCTGTGCCAATACCAATTCGCTCTGCTGCATCCATGGGACTCAGGAAGCCTTGAGAGATCACCATTCGCTCCAGGATGACGCGAACCCAGTCTGTTGATGCAACCACCTCATCTGAGACCTCAATCACATCCCAGCCCCACGAGTATACTAGCTCGAGGAGATGGGATTGGTCAACAGAGAGACGCTGTGCCTCGTTCGCGATGTTGATGTGTCCTTGAAACCGCAGGTCATCATAGAGTCGTCCCTTGAGAGAGGTGACAACGACATAGTCACCGGTCTTTGTACGGAGAACGTCGACTCCTTCATCCGAGGCAGTAGACTCGACCAGATCTGAGATGGTAGCGTCGGATAGCCCCCACATGTCAGCCTCGTGTGCAGTGCGGATGATCGTATCATCATGAATCGACTGGCGTAATCGAGCGCGCAATAGAGGATAGGAGATGACTGTGGTGCCTGTGAAGCCCAGTAGAGCGTTCTCACAGCTCCTGACTATTGAGCGTAGTGATGCCCGGTCAAGCCTTGGTTTCTGAAGCACATCGCGAAGGTCCACCAGTGAGATGGTCATTTGATCAAGGAGCAGTTGGTCAATGATCCCCGCGGACCTGCGCCTGTCTCGAAGGACAACAAGAATGGATGATGAAATGATGAGCATCACAATGAGAAGCCCAAGTATCACTGCGAATAACTGATCAAGGGCAATACCAAACTGGAACATCACCAATGATTGCAGTTCATATAGCTGCGTGCTCGATGCCAATATCCGACCTCCTGCGAGCTAGGCACACACAGACGACTCGACGAACGCCTTGATGGGGCTTCCGGTACGAGCCAAGCACGGTACATGCAAATCCCTAACGGATCCAAGACAATGACGTCGTTCCATCTCATCAGTGTCATCGAACATGAATCTGTCTCGTTTCAATTGACTCACAGCAGTATGTTGTCTCGTCGCAATTTGCGCTTGTAGAGTTCCATGCCGACAATTGCAGGAAGTGCAAGAATAATGCAGACCAGCCAGTCATACCAAGTGAGTGGAACAAAGAAGAATCGTAGACCGTACGAGTCCAAAATCTCCTGAGCGGGATAGAGGTACATAAGTCCAAGGTGAGCAATGTAGATGAGACCAAGGAGAATCACATACCTGTACGTTCCTGGTTCTCGTAGTGACTGACTCAGTGGCATGTTGATTCGTCGAATGATCAACACGATAGTGCTCTCAAGTAGAAGAATCACAGTCAGCATCATCACAGTAGCCTTCATCGGACGATCGACCAACGAATAGAAGCCGACCATGTTCTCAGGATAGATACCAACAATCCCCAGCCACCCGGTAAATGTGAGGAAATAAGCCATTCCAGCACCAAAGGCCATCAAGACAACGTTCAGAGCCATATACTTTGCAAGAGGCCGCGTGATGATCTCCTCGCTGTCGCGGGGTTTCTCGTCCATGACATGAGGTGATGTCTTGTCAAATACCAGAGCAAGACCTGGGAATGAGTGTGTTGTAGCCACCAGATAGAGGCTCTGCCATGGGGCAAGCATCTGAACAAAGCTCGGGAGGAGAAACATCGCTCCAAAGAAGATTATGCTCTCGAACATGTTGATGGCGATATAGAAGTAGACCATCATTCGAATCTTCGAGAATAGCCCACGACCCTCTTTCACACCAGTCACTATCGAGGCGAAGCTGTCATCTGTGATGACCAGATCAGCAGCCTCCTTGGCAACATCTGTACCGGTGATGCCCATTGCAACTCCAGCATCGCTCATGGCAAGAGCAAGAGCATCATTCACACCGTCACCGGTCATGGCTACTACTTTGTCCAGTGACTGATAGCGTTCCACGATGACTTGCTTGTGCTCTGGGTTCACTCGCGCGAATACATTCACGTGAATGAACTCCTCGTCACTGAGGTCATGAATCTGGTTGCCCTCGACAACAAGGGAATCGGGGGACAAGATATTCAGATTCTTAGCAATGGTCTTTGCAGTTGCAGCTGCATCTCCAGTTATCATTACAACATCGATGCCTGCGCTGTGACATGCATCGACTGCCTCCCGAACACCATCACGAGGCGGGTCCACAATGCAAGCAAGGCCGACATAGGTCAGATCACGTTCAATTGCAGACCGAGCATTAGCACCAGACGGAAGCGCGGTCGTTTCGCGATAGGCAAGGGATATCACACGATAACCCTGTTCAGCAAAACTCTGAGCAAGCCTATTGATTCTGTCCTGTTCTGCGGGAGTCAGAGGCTTCGGTCCAGAAGGACTGTGAACGGATCGACAGAGTGGTAGAAGAACCTCAGTTGCACCTTTGGTAAATATGACATATTGGTCACCTCTCTTGCAGACCTTTGACATCCGTTTCAGTTCAGACTCGAATGGGAAGTCTAGGACGACCTTGTACTCGGATCGAATTGACGCCTCATCAAGCCCGCTCTTTCTAAACAGAGTGAGGAGCGCGGCGTCTGTAGGATCCCCTACTGGTGTCCAGACGACCTCGTCCTGCGAGACCGGTTTTTGAATGATCTCAGAGTCGTTGTTTATCCCACCGCAGACGATGAGTGTGAAGAGCCCCTTCCAGCCGTATACATCGCTCACCAGGACCTTGTCCTCAGAGTTGTATCGTTCCGGCATGTCGGGATTGCGTACTCGGTAGATCTCCCCACTCGGTTCGTAACCGTCACCGGTCACCGTGTAAAGGTTCTCAGTGTCCCAGCAGTACTTGACAGTCATCTGGTTGCGTGTCATGGTGCCGGTCTTGTCCGAGCAAATCACACTGACACGCCCAAGGCTCTCAACAGCCGACAGGTCACGAATGATGACACCGTGTTTAGCCATTGCGAGAACACCGGTCAATAGTACGATTGTGGTGAGCAATGGGATATTGATTGGCATGATGGTCATTGCACGAGTGATTCCCTCAGTGATGTCTGCTGCAATGACCTGCAGGTCGAAACTGATCGGAAACTGCTCAATGACTGGTGTCACAAAGATTCGCCATGTGATAGACACAAAGAGAAGGATGACCGCAGCAATTCCGAGGTACTTTGCTAGAAGATTGACTTTCTTCCGAAGAGGTATGTCACCAGTGTTGAGCGACTCAAGACTCCCCTGGATCTTGCCAATCTCAGTGGAGGCACCAGTGGTGGTCACAACTGCTCTGGCGACACCGGTAGCAACATAGGTGCCAAGAAATGCCATGTTCTTCATGTCTGTGAGGGGAGCATTCTCTGGAACTACAGCATCAAACGTCTTACTGACAGGGACGCTCTCACCAGTCAATGAGGCCTCATTTGTACTGAAGTTGGTGCAAACGATTAGCCTTGCATCGGCGGGGATACGATCTCCCTGTTCGAGCTTGATGATGTCACCGGGCACTATCTCTGCAGGGTCAATCTGAATATCCTTGCCGTCACGGACCACTCGCGACTCTCCAGCTGATAGTTTCTCCAGCGCCTCAAGTTTCTTCTGTGCTCGAAACTGCTGAAAGATAGCCACGAGACAGTTGACAAGAACGACAGCCAACCAGAGCATTGCCTGGCCCACTTGATTATCATCCGAGGGGAACAACCAAGCAATAAAGAGCAGTGCAAAAGAGCTCAGAAGGTAGATATTGATCAGCCAGTTGAGAATGGGGGCCAGATAGACCTTCCAGAAGCTGCCCTTCGCTTTTGGAATGGCATTCGGACCGTATCTATCCAGACGACGCTTTGCCTCTTCACTGGTGAGCCCACGTTCTGGATCAACAGATAGAATCTTGAGAACCTCGTCGAGTGGCAATGCGTGATAGCTGATAGCTGATGTCGCTTGAGTAGTGGCTTCTTGCTCTGACAATGCGTGTACCCCTTCGTAGGAATTCAATGACGTGCGTCACTAAATAAATGCACTTATAATCTATCCAGTCAAGTCGATAATTACTGAGAGACATCCTCGCTTTTGAAGGTTTTCTGAACATGGGCTCTGTGTGAAAAGTCAATTGGGACTGCAAATACTGTTCACATTTTCCTGATGTGATGGTTTAGTTCGATCATTGTTTCTGGTTTGTTGGACCGAATGGCTTAATCTCTTAGACTTTTCACACAGGACCCTGAACATGTTATCGCCTATAAATTCATCAAGAGATAGTTTCATCAAGGCAAATGTGTTCACAGAGATGACCATTATGACGCACGCGCTAGAACCTTACGACTTGCCTTCCAATAAACCCTCCAAGGGATCAACAGGTACACTGAAAGGCATTGCAATTGTGATTGTTCTTCTCATCATTGTTGCCGGACTGACGGCAATCATATCGCCTCAGTTGCCGAACATAATATCGCCACCCAAAAATGGTGTACGGGTAGCAGTGGTTGATACAGGTGTTGATAGCACCGACCTACCCATGGGGTCTGTCGTTGCATCAAGAAGCTTCATACTTCCTCAGTACGGTTATGACTTAATGGACACTAGCACGGATGACGCAAGACCCGACGATGTGCCTCATGGAACACTCGTTGCGAGTACCATCCTGTCATCATCATCAAATGCGGTCATTGTTAATGCCAAGACTATCTCATCAGAGGGGAGTGCCACAACTCTAGGAATAGTCGCTGCAATATACTGGGCGATGGAACAGAATTGCAGTGTGATAAACCTCAGTCTCGGCTCCGACCCGACCCTTGGTGACCCGATTGCCAATGCCATTGATGATGCCATAAGTCAGGGAGTCGTAGTTGTGTCATCTGCAGGCAATTCAGGCGACAGTGGCACATCCGGTTCGAGTATAAGTTCACCAGCGATGTTTCCAAACGTGATTGCAGTGGGGGCGCTCGACGAACTGGGAGAACCAGCAGACTATACTAGTAGTGGACCCACACGCGACCCCATCATGAAGCCGGATATAATGGCTGCAGGATACGTCAGCACAAGCAGTGCGTTATACTATGGTACTAGCTTCTCATCGCCTCGTGTCGCGGGGAAAGTTGCAGACATGATCAGTTACTGTAATGAGAATGGAATACCATACACGCCCGGGCTCATTAAGGCCGCGCTCATGAAATCAGCCACTCATATGAACTACCCAGAATATCTTGTTGGAGCAGGGAAAGTCAACTATGATGGGGCCATCCAGATTCTGAGCTCATTCAACAGCAGCTCAACTGTGCCAAACCTCACCTACATTAATCCAAAAGAACTGCCACTGGACTACGAACGTCTCTTCTACAATGACAACTACACATTCGGAGTCCAGGTCATAAACAGTAAGGAAATCGCCTATACAATAAATGTGACCTCTTCAACACCAGATGTCTTTGAGATCCCCTCATCTGTCGTGGTGAACCAGACGGACATCATCCCGCTGCAGATCCATGTCCCGTCAACAGGACCCACCCTGTTCTCTGCCAATATCACGTTCACCGGTGATGATACATCCGACTATCTGTCCATATCATTCACGGCTGCAGATGCCGTCGCACACGTTGCACTAGACGTCAGCCATTCAACTTGGTCCATTGATACACACTATGGACAATTCAGAGAGTTGTACAAGCTCCTCACAAAGAACTCCATCTCCGTCACGGAATTCGGGCTTGGGACTACAATCAGCTATGATCTCCTCAGCAGATATGATGCAGTTCTCGTTCTGGACCCATGCTCTTGGAACGTAAATGAGACCGACCCCGTGCATCCGGAGGAGTACTCGTTGCCATATGCACCTGACGAGATTAAGGCGTATGAGACGTACTTCAATAATTCAGGTGGAATTTTTATCGCAGGTCTGTCCAATAGGAGCCTGGATACCTCGGCAGTCAATGACCTCCTCTCATGGAGCGGGTTCTCGTTCAGTGCCAATCGGTACCCGGCTAATGGAAACTATGTGGAGGTGAACAACCTCGTAGCGCATGCGATCACCGCGGGTGTCACGAGCTTCGACTTTGTGGGTGCGAACCTCACAGTCCCGGAGAACGGCACAGTCCTGGCGTGGTATAGTGATGTGGCGACGCTGGGTAGTCTTGAAGGAAATGGGACGGCAGGTCGAATGGTTGTGACTGGAACCAACTTCTTCATTGACAACTGGGGCCTCACCTCCAAATACGATGCTGGCGATGACAGAACTCTGGCACTTCAGATCGTGTTGTGGCTCATGAACAAGATTTGAGAGCAAGGTGTACATACGAGCACGATGGTTGCTGTGAGTCGGAAGCTTTTAAGGGAGGATACGTAAGCTACACTACAAAACTGAGTCGAAATCGGACAAGCTGATGACCCGATCCGTCGTGTCATCAGTTTGCCGTATATTTTTTGCATCTCTATTTCTAGATGTTGACATCATCACATTTAATTATTAGTCGAGGGGCGATTGTTGCACTCCATAGGCAAGGGCGACATCACTTGGCGACAATCACAAGAGCATCGTACGCAGTACTGGCAGCATGCACCATAGCTCATTTCCTGAATCACGTATACACAGGAGTGTTGTCACCGTTCTTCCCCATCATAAAGGAGGAACTATCGCTGAACCTCACCCAGGTGGGGATAATCACGAGTGCAGCCATCGTCACTATGACAATGACCCATCTTGTTGTAGGATATCTTGCGGACAAGGGCTGGCGTGACGTATTCATCCCCTTGAGCGTTCTTCTCACGTCGGTCGTAGTGATCTTCACATCCCTTGCCACAACGTTCGCGTTTCTTGTGATAATGCAGGTCTTGCTTGGTTTCGGAGCTGCTGGGTACCATCCCTCTGCATTCCCTGCATTATCGGATAGGTTTCCAAAGGGAGCTCGAGCAAAGGCTGTTGGCACACAAGCCATGGGTGGACTGGTGGGGATGGCAATTATCCCGTTTCTGGGCGTGGTCCTTCTTGTCACACTTGGGACATGGCAGGCATCACTCATTGCACTGGGGATCACAGGTCTGCTTCTCTTCATCGTGACCGCCACACTGGTACGCTTTTCACGCGAATACACACGACAGAATCCAGTCGCTGAGGAGGAGCCTGATGGAGAGGAGGGCTGGACACGAAACTACGTACTTGCAATGATCCTCACCGGACTCAGGGGTATTCCCTTCCGCTGTCTGTCCCTCTTGATGCCAATCTATCTCGTCATGAGTTACGGATATGAGCCCCTATGGGCAGGGTCCTTGACGACCCTCATGCTGGGAACTGGGCTTGTCGGTGAGATGGTTGCAGGACCTCTGTCGGATAGAGTACAGCGAAGAACGCCGTTCATAGTGTTGTCCCCAATGCTCATCGCGCCTGCGCTCTTTCTCCTGAACTTCTCACTTGAGCCAGTCCCATTGATCATTGTGTTAATGGTGATTGGGTTCGCTTACTACTTTGGTGTTCCACCCTACCAAGCATACCAGACTGAGATAGCTCCAAAGCATCAGAAGGGACTGGCCTTTGGACTCTTCTTCTCAGTGGGGGCAATTCCTGGTGCCCTTGCGCCAATTGCCTTTGGTTGGATTGGCGACACCTATGGTCTCCCGGCCTCTATCATGTTTCTCGTTATCGTCTCAGTGATGGCTGCAATTGTCGCATCATTCCTTCGAGAACAACACCAGGACGAGATGCAAGAAGTGATCACGGACATTCATGTGGAACCAATGTGAAAATATCAATAATTTCTATTTCTAGAAATTTTCTTCTCTCTTGACTATACAAGCGAGATTTTCTTTTATTCAACTTCAGTACTGCGTAAATTGTTGGTGACAGCCTACTAAGAGCTGCACATTCCAACAGGTGAAAAACATGGCCGAAGCAAAACCAACCAAAGTAGACAAACTGAAGGCTGCACACAAGGCATGGAAGGCCGGCGTTGCAGCAGTTGCGCGATTCAAATTCATAACACCTGAGGAAAAGGCTACGCTTGCTGCTCGCTTTGATGAGCAATTCAAGGCAGCAATCGCAGAAGAAAAGGCAAAGCTGAAGGCAAAGGCAAAGAAAGCAAAGAAAGCGAAAAAATAGGTCGGGGTTTATTCCCCCTCCCTCCATCTTTTTTTAATCGTCCTGTTTTTCAGACGGCTCCATAATAGGGAGAAGTTATTAGGGAGCTTGACATGATTGTGTTCTTTGGTGAATCGTATGCGTAACGCGAAGGAATTCCTCATGTGTCTAATCGGTGGAATCTTACTGATCTCCATTGGGGCCGTTGGCGGTATCGGCATCTTTGCATTTCTGGAATACATCGGAACGGTTTCCGGTCTTGAACCACTCGTACCGATAGTCAATATAATATTATATGCCTTGGTCCTCATCGCAGGACTTGGCGGACTCGGTGTCATTATCGGTGGATACCTGATGACAACTCAGAGATTTGGCACTGGCAAGTTCGTTGTGGGAATAGCAGCCGGGATGGGAATCATTGGTCTCATCATCCAGATTGGGACTATCATCTATCAGTATGGCGTTCAGGGTGGAATGGACTTTCTGGGAGCCACCGCCATGTCAGCAGGCGGACTTGGTGTGATCCTGTCAATCATTGCCCGACAGACCGCTCAAAAGCCGGAATAGGACAAGTCACAAGTCTTATCCGAGAGGCTATCGCCCATTGTGATGATGTCATCCAACGAAGACGAACTGAGTCGGGCGGTACGCCTCATCAAGCAGGGTCTCCTTGACGATGCAATTGAGATACTTCGGAAACTCGCTGAGAAGGACCCATCGAGAATCGAGGTGTGGTATAATCTTGGTGTGGCCCTCCTAGAGGCTGAGAGAGAGGAGGAGGCGATCAAGGCCTTTGACGAGGCACTTGCAATTGATAATGGCGTCTTTGAGATCTGGTTCAACAAGGCAACTGCGCTCTACTACCTGGCCGACTTCAAGGGTGCGAAACAATGCTACGAGCGTGCCCTCGAGATAGACCCGAATGACGCTGAGGCCTGGAACAATCTGGGAAATTGCTACTCAAGGCTTGGAGAGGGGCAGGAGGCAATTAAGGCATATACCCATGCCGTGGCACTGAAGCCGGACTATGCGGAGGCGTTTTACAATAAGGCAAATGCTCACTTCATCGAGGAAGAGTTTGACAAGGCTATAGCTTACGCGGAACTGGCAGTGCAACTTGATCCAAGACTGATGGAGCGAGTGCGACAATGGATAGATGTTGCACGAAGACATCTCCAGGCTCGAGAGGAGGACAAGGAGTACAGAGAGAAGAAGGGAAAGGACAGCAGACTGCTTGCTGAAATTGATGGCGATGACAACTAGGAATTCAGAGAATCTAAAAGGCACTGATTGTCAAGATGAATAGGTGGAAGCATTGGTTATAGAAGAGCAACAACCTAGTACTGAGGAGAAGAAAAAACGACCATCCATTTCTCGAATCATGGTCATCATCACTATCGTGACAGTCATAGGTGGATTCGGCTACGCCCTTCTTGCGGGATGGGGTTTCCTTCCTGGTGAGCCTGTGGCAATCATCGGGTTCACCATGTTGGTTCTGTCAATCCTCTTTCTCGTATTTGCATGTCTGTTCATCGGAAAGATCTCGGCTAGGATGCCCGAATATGGGGAGATGGAGAACAAATTCAAACTGGGAATGGAGTACTACGATGCTGAGGAGTGGGAGAAGGCACTCTCTATATTCAAAGAACTCATGGGACCAGATATGGACCACAAGAGAGCTCTGTATTATGCTGCTCGGTGCAGTGAACAGCTTGAGCGGTGGGAGGACGTCAAGACCTACATCAAGCGTTATGTGGAGATGCAGCCAAACGACCGCGAGGCGTGGGAACTGCTAGCAAAGGCTCACAAGAAGTTCTTCGAGTACGAAGAGGCAGAGGCTGCACAGAGACGTGCAGAACAGCTCTCCCCTCGAGGAAGATGACAGCCGCATGGCATTCTGAGGAGGAAATGAGCGAGTGCATGGGATCGGGGATGTCTGCAAGGTCGAACTCAGCGGGGACCAAGTACATCTCAGCAATGATAGAGTGACTCTAACATACAATACTCAGAGGGGACTCTTCTCACTCACCAGCATCGATAAGAAGCAGACGTACTTCTCTCGTGCATATTTCGTTGTACACACAGGGCGACAAGCCCTCAGCTCGCGTAACCTGATCTTCCGAAGGATAGACTCCATCGACCTCAGGACTGATAACGGGCAGGGCAAGGCGGTTGTAATAAAACTACAGACCCCTGACAAGAAGGCAGATGTCCGGATACGACTGAGCACCTGGAAAGGTCTTGATGGCTACACGTCAGTTGTCCAGTTCACGAACAAGAGCGGCGAAACTGAGATCATCCATTCACTGGAGCCATTCGTCATCGACTTGGAGAATGAACTGCAGATATTAACGGGGAACTCTTCCGCCGACCTGAGGTTTTTCAGGAACGGATTCCATTCGTGGGAGCTGACACAGGCATGGCCAATCGAACCTGGGACAAACACGAGTCATCTAATGACGGTCGTTCACAATATCGTGTCGCGTGACAGCATAGTCCTAGGATTTGTGACCAATGAGAACCAGTTGACGACGATCACGGCGGTTGGTTCGAGCGATGACCATCCTGTTATGAGTCAGATAATGGCCAGCTGCTCAGCAGATAACATTCCAGTTGAAGCACAGAACAGTGTGATGTCAGAAGAGCTTCTTGTCTTGATCGGCTCCAGACCTCACGACATGGTGGACGAGTATGCGAGGATCACCGCATCGCGAATGAAGGCGGTTCTCTGGGACACAGTTCCGACGGGCTGGTGCAGCTGGTACTTCTACTACACCATGCCAGACGAATACGAGACCATCCAGAACGCCGATGTTCTCAAAGAGAGATTTCCAGAGATGCAGTGGATACAGCTCGATGACGGCTTTCAGAAGGCTGTTGGAGACTGGACTGAGAATGACAGATTCAACAGCTCGCTTGCGGACCTTGTCAGGAGGATAAGGGAGAGAGGATTCAGGGCGGGGATCTGGACGGCACCATTCATCGCATCCAAGCACTCCGACCTGTTCAAGGACAACCCCCACTGGTTCATCTGTGACCGAAACAACGAGCCAATTGTGGTTGGGAATAACCCCCTCTGGTATGGTGACTACTACGCGCTTGACCTGACAAATCCAGCCGTCATTCAGTTCATCAAGAAACTCTTCAATCGGCTGAAGGGTTACGGCTTTGAGTACTTCAAGATCGACTTTCTGTACCACGCCACTCAGGAGGGCTTACGCCACGATGAAACTCAGACCCGAGCACAGGCAGTGAGAAACGGTCTTCGAGCAATAAGAGAGGCCGTTGGGGACTCGCTCATATTGGGTTGCGGGGCGCCCCTGGGTCAATGCATAGGGATAACCAATATGATGCGTATAGGAACGGACATAGCAACGGTCTGGAGAACAGAGTGGGGCGGTGGCGTCTATGAGTGCGCGATCAACACAATGACTCGTGCGTTCATGCACGACAGGTGGTGGATAAACGATCCTGACTGCATCCTTGTGCGACAGGATGACAATGACCTCTCCATGGATGAGATTCGACTATGGCTCACACTGGTCGCACTGAGTGGAGGTGCCGTCCTGCTGAGCGACAGGCTGGAGGAGGTCTCCGAGGAAAGGTTCCGACTCGTTGACAAACTGCTCCCGCCATATAGGAAAGGAGCCATAGCGGTTGATGCGTTTTCGGAGCCCGAACCACGTGTCTTTGCTCTCAAGGTGGAGAGTCCGCTTGGCGAGTGGGCGATTGTGGCTGTGGCGAACCTCTCAGAGAAAGAGATCTCCGTCCCCTTTGACTTGGCATCAGTAGGTCTCCATGAGCCTGTACCGCATCATGTGTTCGAGTTCTGGAGCCAGCAGTATGAGGGAACGGTCGAGGAGTCAATGAGGGTCGATGGTCTCAAGCCTCACTCCTGCAGGTTGTTCATCGTCAAACCTGAAGCCAGTACTCCCATGGTTCTCAGCACGAGCATTCACTTCACTCAGGGGGCTGTAGAACTCAAGAACCAAGAATGGGACGCGGCGAAGAACAGACTGAGCGTAGTCGTCACCAAGGAAACGCGTCATGAGGAGCGTGTCTTCATTGTATTTGGTTCCCAATGGAGACCCAAAAAGGCACGGGTCGATGATGAGGCTGTCACTCTTGAGAAGATAGCTCCCGAGGTAGTTGCAGTCAAGCATAAGTTCGGGACTGGACAGGAGATCAGCGTGGTCTTTGATCGGACAGAGTGATCATTTAGGCTCAACAATGCGATTTCGGAGATGACCAATTCGCTCTATGAACAGGTCCATCTCATCACCGGGATGAAGGTATTCTGGTGGGTCTCGAGCAAACCCGACACCAGATGGGGTCCCAGTCGCTATGATGTCAC
>JAGSHP010000400.1 GCA_029855925.1 Candidatus Thorarchaeota archaeon
CCATAATGTGAGGAATAGAATGATGAACGAGCGCTTCAGGCGGAGAAGGAGGAAGAAATAGGAAATAGTGCGAAGATATACACTAGAATCTCTTTAATATCACTCTGTTCTGAAATGAACTGAGAGGAATAATCAAACAAAACAAGTGGGATGTTTGAACACGGTGTTCGAAGACCTCATAGTCCCCGAATTCAAAGTATATTCGATTTCAGAGGAGGAACTCGAGGAGCTCTCTGTCAAGATCGATAATATGTCCAGCGAGTCCGGGGACCGCTTCAGAATATTCACTGATGTTCTAATCGAGTACGTCCCCAGTGGCGAGTGGATGCATCACTCTGACTCCTTCCTGGCGATGATTGCCCGGGCGTGTTATATTCGCGGGATGTACGGCTATCTGCAGGTCTTGGCAAAATCCACCGATAACGTCTCGTGTCTTGGATACGCAGCCGCATCCTATTGCAGGCAGAGCCTCAACCCCAGATGGCTCAGCAATTTGGAGAAATACGTCAATCAGGCATGGCAAAAGAAAGAGTACATTACGTACACAGAGTTGAGCGCCGTCCTTGCTGAGATACTGTTCGAACTTGGTTACAATGATCATGCAGAGAGGCACGGTCACGATACCATCGAGCGGGTGACGGAGGCAACAAAGACGGATGCTCATCTGAAGCATCGAATCCAAGCCGTCTTGTTGGACACTCACATTGTCCTTGCACGAATCGCTGCCGCACGACGGTATCGTGATGAGGCTCTCATGAGACTGGACTCTGCAGAGGCAACCGCCAAGAAGCTTGGCAATAGACTTGCAAGCGGAAAGATACTGTATGTGAGGGCCTACACGTTCATTGATTGCCATGAGTTCAATAGAGCCATGAAATATGCCACAGAGGCATTGAGGCTCTTTGAGGCGATGGGATACCTTGAGGGTGTGGCTAGCGCAAGAAATCTTCGCGGCATAGTATACACGAACCTAGGTCAGTTTCAAGATGCCCGTGATCAGTTTGAGGAACAGATGATCATCCAGCAGCGACTGAACAATCAGATTGGACTGGCAAGGGCACTGATCAATATCGGAGAGGTCGACGGTGAACTCGGTCAGTATGATCAGATGGAGGTCTATAACCTCAGGGCCCTTGAGATTTCTCAAGAAGCGGAGTACACTATAGGCATAGCCGTTTCGACTATCAACCTGGGCAACATCGCCTTGAAACGTGCTGAATTCGACGAGGCAATCAAGAGGTACAACGAGGGTCTAGCGATTTCCCGAAATGCGGGACTCGGCTATTTGATTATCAATGTCTTATTCCTCATGGGAGACGCCTATTTCCTCCAGCAGGATTACAACAAGGCAATAGAGATATATCAACAGGCACGATCAGAGGCTAAGAAGGCAGGCGCGGAACTGGATGTCTTTCTATCAGATGTCTCGACGATAATGGTATACTACAATAGAAGCGAAGCAATTCCCCACGAGCTTGTGTCTTCGGTCACAGAGGTAATGGAGCCTTTGTCGAAGTGGTCCAAGTCGTCCACGCCCGAAATGGTCGTGGATCTAAGAAGGCGCATCTTCGAGGATAAGATGGTCTCAAGCAGTACATGCATCTTCTTTGATCGAGAGATGAACTTCAGTTGCAGAGTGAATCGTGATGGACTCAGAAAGGAGTGCTTTGGCAACCTGCTATGGATGGGCTCCTTCTGCCCATACTTCCTTCAGTTTGTCAACATCCTAATAGAAGCACAGGGAGAACAGTAGGCAGAGTTTCCAGTTGACTCCGATTACCGTTTGAAGATGCGCTAGTTTTATCAAAGAACGCCGCCGAACTCAACTGAGGCGCTCATAATGTTTCGTGGAAGAAAGGTTGAGCTCAATGTCATTGACATGAAATACTTGGATAGAATCATGGATGCCTGGAACAACCCTGAACTCAAGCAGTATCTCATGGGCGCGATCCCTCAGTCCCGATACGAGGAGGAGTCATGGATAAAGTTTGCAGAGCAGGAGATGAAAGCAAGACGCTCATTTGTCTTTGCTATCGAACGCCTCGATACAGGAAAATTCATTGGAACTGTTGGAGTGCATGATATTAATTGGGTCTCGAGAAGCGCAACTGTAGGAATAGCGATCTACAGTCAGGAGGACAGAGAGCAGGGCTTTGGTACTGAGGCCATGCAGCTTGCAATCGAGTTTGCTTGGAACGACCTGAACCTTCGTAGACTTGAACTCAGCGTGCATTCATTCAATGAGCGAGCACAGCGAATCTATGAAAAACTTGGCTTCAAGATATGGGGTACGGCGCACCAGAAGATGTTCATCAGAGGTAGATACGTAGACACAATCTTTATGGAGCTGTTCAGAGAGTTAACATGACTCTGAGTTTAGGCTTTCAAACAACGAGTGGAGCGACCCAAAGTGAGCAAGCGTGGAAAGGTCCCCGAAAAGATCATCCGTGTTCTTACGGAAGAGCCGGGTTATGTTCTTGTGGTAACTGGACGACCTGGGGTAGGCAAGACTCTCTTCGCACAGGAGATATTTCGAAGCATGCCCAGTTCATTCATGGTGCTCACAAGCTCTGAGAACTCAAGAG
>JAGSHP010000097.1 GCA_029855925.1 Candidatus Thorarchaeota archaeon
CCACAGTGAAGAGCGAAGGAAAAAGGACGCAGTCACACATTTGTTTTTTAGCTCCTTTGTCTGCTGAATACTTATGCAAGTACTCAGAAGATTCTTTGAAGATCCATTCTCCGCGGCCATCGTGGGCACCATCATTGCACTGGGATGCATTTTCACTGCAATAGGGCTGTCTCCATGGTTCACTTGGCTTGGCAATGCTCTCAGCGATCTCGGCAACTACGACAATGGGCTATCTGCGGCTATCGTGTTCAACTCGGGGCTGATTATGGGTGCGGTATTTGTATTTGATGCAACGATACTGCTGATCAAACGTATCAAAGACATCTATACAAGGATTGGTTTCGGAATCTATCTGGTCTCTACGATGTTTCTCATTGCCATTGGCATCTTCTCTAAGAATGTTGGTCTGATTCACTTCCTGGTCTCCGTGGGATTCTTTGCGACTTTTCCCTTTGCGATGTGGGCTATTGGTCTGAGCTGGCTTAGATTCCGTAGCATAATCTGGTTCTCGATCATCTCACTGCTCCTACCTTTCATCTCATTCTATCTCTGGTCAATTACTTTCGATGGCGGTGCGCCCTGGACGGGAGTGGCGATCCCCGAGATCCTCACCGCCTCAACAATTATAGCATGGCTTTGGACCATCGTCTTTCTTCTGAGGCGTGGCTCACTTGCATTCCTGACCTCTGAGGTTTGATTGGCACAACTCAACTCCTTCACAGGTCTATGCGTGCACTGTGGGGCTCCGAGTTCCACTCATTCTATACGAGTACTATTGATATTTCTAACATGTCTATAGAGCATATGTCCCCCTTGAGAATTCTTAAGACCTGGTTTGAGTCAGCAGGAGAGATAGTACGAGGACATCTTGTTCTGCCTGAAGGAGACGGTCCTTTTCCTGGAGTCTGCAAGCTCCACGGACTGCCCGGTTCTCCGGATCAACTATCAGGAATCGCCACCGAGATGGCTAAGGCTGGATTCGCAGTTCTCACGTTCGATTTTCGCGGGTTCAGGTCAAGTGATGGTCTGTTCTCCATCGCGGGTGAGATTGAGGACGCCAAGAATGCCATCACTCACCTGCTGGAGTTCAACGAGATCGCGAGTGGAGGCGTTGTTCTCTACGGTGCTAGCTTTGGTGGTGCCATTGCCATCAGTACTGCTGCACGAGACCTCAGGGCAGGTGCTGTGGCTGTTCGAGCTCCAGTCTGTGACACAGCATCATTTGCGCACTCGAGTCGACTATCAGAGCTCTTTGCGTCCATTGATGAAGTGGCACCCGAAGACATGCATGGCTTGAATGATAAGAGCACTCGTGAAGATATCATTCGAAGGATAATAATTGACGTGAGGACATTCAATCCAATGCAAGACATTGTGCGCATCTCCTCTCGTCCTCTGCTGTTCGTCACAGGCGATGCCGACGAGTTGATTTTGGTCGAGGATGTTCGTCGTCTCTTTGAGCGTGCCAATGAGCCCAAGGTCTTACACGTCGTGCGAGGGGCTGATCACATACTCTCAGATGAGCGTGCTCGGCGCGAGACCAACGAGATAATCATCAAATGGCTGAAAGAGAATCATCCAGCCGCTGAGAAATAATTAAAAGAAAAATAAGAATTGGAGGCCAGGATAAGACTGGCCTCAATGTTTACTCAAGCAATTCGTCAAGAACTTCAAGAAGTTCGACAACTTTGAGGTCAGAACCGGGTTGCTTGACTCCGGTCTCTTCTTCCTCTTTCTTCAGTGCCTTGACACCATCCTGAAAGTTGGTGATGCAGAATGGACATGAAGTCATGAGGATCTCAGCACCAGTAGATGCTGCCTCTCTTAGTCGTTCCTTGGATGTTGCCAGTGCCATGTCGGGGTATTGTGACTTCACGCCACCACCCGCACCACAGCAGAAGGAGTCACCCTTGATTCGGTACATCTCATGAAGGTCGAGGCCTGGAATGTTCTTGAGGACGACACGGGGAATCTCATAGTGTTCCTCCTTTGCCTTCTCTGCCTTGCGGCTGTCCATGAGCCAGTTGTCGCTGTTGGCAAGAATCTCCTTCTCGATTGCAATGCCCACATGGCGAACGCTATGGCATGGGTCGTGCCACGTGACCTTCTTGGCGTATTTCTTCTTGATGTTCAGCTTGCCTTCCTGAATCAGGTCGTAGATCAATTCAACGGTGTGCCTTAGCTTGAAGGGCAACGGCTTGCCACTGATTCGTGGGTAGTCGTTCCTGAAAGTCTTGTAGCATCCGGCGCAACTGAAGACGAGCAGATCATAGTCCTTGAACAGTTCGAGGTTCTCTTCCATGACCAGCTCGAAGGCATCCTTCTGGCCAGTTCGCAGCAGTGGTGACCCACAGCAGACCTCTCCGCTCAAGACGGTGAAATCGATTCCTACCTTCTTCAAGATGCTTGCGGTCCTCTCTGCAACATGCTGTTGTCTGTAGGCACCTGTGCAACCAACAAAGTAGGCGACCTTCTTTCCAGATTCGTCTGGCGTCCCATCATACCATGCGGTCCGCTCCTTTCGTGGTTCATTGTACGGATTACGCATGTCCTCTCTACGAACTCTCTCAGCAATCGCCTTGTGTTTGCTGAGAGGCTCAATCCCCGCCTCTATGATGGCTGCTCTGAGCTCTTCTGTCACATGGACTGTGTCAATGTAGTTGGGACATTGGGTCTCGCACATACCGCAGGTCGTACAGGCCTCTACCACTTCTAGCAGTTCCTTGCTGGCCTCCATCTCTCCGTTCAGCCAAGCCCTTGCCATCCATTGCTTGCCAGAGTTGAAGTACCCTTCCCACTCGAAGTAGATCCCAGCGGGGCATCCCTGGAGCATCCCGGTGTAATCCTCGGTCTCGCCCTCGCGGTCCGGTTCGCCCGAATATGCGTACTGGCAGGCGCGGCAGTGGATACAACGTGCATTGATCTCTCGAAGTTCTTCCAAACTTGTCATCTTTCTTCATTCCTCCGTTTAATCTCAGGCCTATTAAGAGTTACGAGCTGTAACTTTTTCACCCTCCTAGTTACCGTCCTTAATGGGATTAGGCAAGTCTGTGACTGCCTCCCAAGGAATTGCCAGACGTCCAGGATGAAGGATCAGATTAGGATCTAGAACCTTTCTGAACTTGACCAGCATGTCATAGTATTCCGGTGTCCGCGCAAAGGTCTCAGGTGCGTGAACGAACGGGTCGGGGCTGTAGTTCAACCAGCCCTTCTTCAGGAAGGAGCGAGTGGTCTCAAGGTTGAACTCACGAATCTTATCGTATATGCCCGGTTCCGTGCTGTCAAAGCAGAGAATTGGCATGACAATAGCCTGTCTTCCGTGGTCAATGCTTGCCACCCACATGGTTGGCGGGAATCCATACTCCTCCATCTTTGCGCAGTATTCCTCCATCATTCTCGCAGACTCAAGCCATGGCGTGTACCATGTGATGAACAGGAATCCAGCTTCCCATAGAGAGTATGAGATTGCGATCTTGTTTGGTTTCTTCAGCCGGGAGGCTATTTGCCGAGGATGCAGTTTCCACTGTGGGCACTCGGTATTCGCCTTCACCTCATACGACTTGTAAATCTCATCTATGCGCTTCTTGGTGTACTCGAGCTCCTCCTCCGTCCACGCCCATATCTCGTAGTTCATCCAGTACTCGCTGATGCCAATCTTCTTGTAGAAGTCATAATCGACAGGGACGTTCGACTTTGGCCAGCGTGTCATGACAAGAGGCCAGTTACCGCCCTGTACCATGACCGTGTGTTCGGCAATACCCATCTCGTGTTTCGAGACCTCCCAAGTTGGAATAATGATATCGTCCCAGTTCTTTCCACCATAGGCGACCACAGTCTTGAAGTGCGGATGTGGTATCAGCTTGATTGCGGCCTTGGTGATAATTCCCATTGAACCCTGAGACCCAAGGAACAGCCCATCTGGATTCGGTCCCGGTCCCCACCGATAGTAGGGCTTAGCTCCGTCAAGCGCCCATGAACCTGTCCTGAAGATCTTGCCGGATGGGAGCACAACCTCAAGCCCCATGATCATATCGGCTTGTGGTCCGTAGACTCCGGTGACCAGTGAGAATCCTCTCTCTATTGCGTCCCCAAGAACTGTTGCAGCAGGGGGTGCGCCGTCAGGAATGGGCGGTGCCCACTCAGGATACTTCGTCTTAAAGATTCTCCATGCATCGCCCGACTTTAGCCCCGGTTCCACTATCATGACTCTGTTTTCAACATCGACCTGAAGCCGATTCATGCGAGTCATGTCCATGTATATACCACCCGGCTCAATGGCGGGGAGAGCAAAACCTCCACTGAGTCCACCGGCTGCTGGAGTCACTGGTATCAGGTTCTCATTAGCAACGACGAGGATCTCAGAGACCTGTTGTGCGTTCTCAGGCCTGACTATTGCTTCAGGCAAGACCGCCTCAAGCCCCATGATACCTCGTGCCATGTACGAGTGGCGAAGAGGCTCGCTTGTTGTGACGTATTTCTCGCCACAGATATTTACAAGCTTCTTGACCACGTCATCTGTAACGTGATTGTATTTCACAGTCACTCGGTTATCCTCCATATGTCTGCAGCATATCTTCGATATAGCCCCGTCAGTAGAGACTCCCGCATAAATAGGCATCGCATCTTAATCGAACTGGTCTTCTTCCTTGTTCGAGATGATCTCCTTTAGATGATCCACGAGTCTGGGGACATTTTCGCCAGTCAGGAGCGAGACCTCG